>CAZEFP010000058.1:0-10908 GCA_964511565.1 uncultured Planctomycetaceae bacterium | reverse complement strand
GATCGGGATCATGAACGTCATGCTCGCGACTGTCACCGAGCGGACCCGCGAGATCGGGATCCGCCGCGCCCTCGGCGCGAAGCGCAAGCACATCGTCACCCAGTTCCTAGTGGAGACCATGGTGCTCTCCGGGGCCGGCGGCGTGGTCGGCGTGGGGGTCGGGCTGCTCATCCCTTGGGTCGTGGAGCGAACCGCAGACCTGGAGACCATCGTCGAGCCCGCGGCCCCGATCCTTGCCTTCGGGATCTCGGTGCTGGTGGGGATCGTCTTCGGCCTCTATCCGGCGTGGCGTGCGGCCAACATGGATCCGGTCGAGGCGCTCCGTCACGAGTGAGGGGAGCGCCTGGGGCTTGGACCTCAGGCGAGCCCGTCCCGCAGGGCCAGCGCGGTGGCCATGGCCTCGGCGTCGATGCGGTCGCGCCCCGCGAGATCCGCGACCGTCCGGGCGACCCGGCGGAGGGACTGGACTGCCCGGCTGGAGAGCTGGCGCCCGTCGGCGGCGCGTCGGAGCAGGTCGGCGGGCTGTGGATCCAGGGGGCCGACGGCGTCCAGGGCGTCGCTCTGCAGGCGAGCGTTGCAGAGCCCTCCCTGGGGTCCTCGTTCCATCGAGCGGCGGCGCGCGGCTCGCGCTTCCTGGATGAGCCGGGCTCCGTCGCCGGCCGGGGGCGAGCCGGTCGACGGGGAGGTGGCCCCTGGGACCAGGTCGTCCAGCGGCACCGGGCGCAGGGCGACGCGCAGGTCGATGCGATCGAGGACGGGGCCTGAGATTCGCTGGCGGTACCGGCGCACCGCGGACGGGGCGCAGCGGCAGACCACGCGGGGGTGACCCGCGTAGCCACACGGGCATGGGTTCATGGCCGCGATGAGCTGGAAGTCCGCCGGCAGACTCAACCGGCGACCGGCCCTGGCGATGTGAACCGCGCCCTCCTCGAGCGGTTGCCGGAGCCCCTCGAGCGCCTCCCTCCGGAACTCGGGCAGCTCGTCGAGGAAGAGGACGCCGCCGTGGGCGAGGGTGATTTCCCCCGGTGCGATCGGGTTCCCACCCCCGAGCAGGCCCGCGAAGCTCGTGGTGTGATGGGGGGCCCGGAACGGCCGCTCGCCCAGGAGTCCCTCGGGAGGTCGACCCGCCGCCGAGCGGATCGCCGTGGCCGCGATCCGGTCCTCGAGATCAGCCGGCGGGAGCAGGTCGACCAGCCGGCGTGCCAGCATGGTCTTCCCCGCTCCTGGAGGACCCACGAGCAGGAGCCCGTGCCCCCCGGCCGCGGCGACCTGGAGGGCGAACTTCGCCTCGGCCTGTCCCCGCACCTCGTCCAGAGCTCGGCCCGAGGGCGGCGCGCCCTGGGCCCCGGCGCGGGGCTCGAGCGGCGCCCGCCGTGTGGGGTCGGCGGCGTCCCGCGTGAGGTGGTGGAGGACGTCCGCGAGGGTGGAGGCCTCGAAGGCGGCGATGTCCGTGAGCTCGGCGGCCTCCCGGGCTGCATCGGGGGGCGCGATGACCTGCGGGATGCCCTGCCGCCGGGCCTCCAGGGCGGCTGCCAGCCCTCCCGGTGTCGAGGTCAAGGTGCCGTCGATGCCGACCTCTCCAAGGAAGAGGGCGCCGTCCACCTGGGACGGGCGCAGGTGCCCCAAGGCGGCGGCGCTGGCGAGGACGAGGGCGAGGTCCAGCCCTTCCCCGGACTTTCGTCGGGCGGCCGGGGTGAGGTGCAGGTGGAGGCGGCCCGGGCCAGCCTTGAGCCGGCTGGCCCCGAGCACGCACGCGAGGCGGCCGCGGCTCTCCCGCAGGATGGCGTCGGGGAGACCGGTGAGGTGAATCTCGGTCGGCCCCTGCTGGGCTGGCTCGAAGCGTGCCTGGACCGTGACGAGGAACGCGCCCGCGCCCTCGAGGCAGGCGCCGTGGACGCGGACAGTCTTCATCACCCCCGGAGACGATGGGAGGGCCGATGGGTGACGGCCTCTTTCTCGGCGCGGGGGATCCTGCCTTGCGAAGAGCCGGCCCACAGGTGAGGCTCGGCCCACCATGAGCGAGACTTACTATGACACGGACGACCTGGGCAAGTTCGCGGAGATTGCGGACCACGCGCCGGAGATGGGGAAGAAGTTCTTCGAGTGGTACGGAGAGGTGTTCCAGGACGGCGCGCTCTCCACCCGCGAGAAGAACCTGATCGCCCTCGGCGTGGCCCACGCCCTGCAGTGCGCCTACTGCATTGACGCCTACACCAAGGGGTCGCTCGAGCAGGGGTGTGACGTGGAGCAGCTCACCGAGGCCGTGCACGTGGCGGCCGCCATCCGCGGGGGGGCCGCCCTCGTCCACGGCGTTCAGATGCGCAAGGTCGCCGACTCCCTGGGGATGTGAGCGGAATGTCGATCCCGCCGGGCCCCACCCTCCACAGGTCTCGCTCCCCGCTGGCGGACCCTCGATGGCAGCGCGCGCGCCTCGACGCGGTCGAGCTCCCGGTGGGGGGCGGTGACTTCGAGGCCGCGGCGAAGGCCGCGCTCGGAGCGCCGCTCGCCTCCACCGGGCTCGAGGTCCTGCAGCTGAACCTCGGGCGCCGCTGCAATCTGGCCTGTGTCCACTGCCACGTGGACGCCGGGCCGGACCGCAAGGAGGACATGTCGCGGGCGACGGCCGAGCGCTGCCTCGAGGTCATGGAGGCCTCCGGGGCAGGGATCGTGGACATCACGGGCGGCGCACCCGAGATGTCCGACCAGTTCGAGTTCCTCGTTCGGGGGGCGCGGGCAGCCGGGCGGCACGTGATCGACCGCTGCAACCTCTCGATCCTCCTGACCCGGCCCCACGCCCACCTGGTGGACTTCCTCGCGGAGCACGAGGTGGAGGTAGTCGCGTCCCTCCCGCACTATCGCAAGCTCAGCACGGACCGCCAGCGGGGCGACGGGGTCTTCGACGACTCCATCGAGGCGCTCCGCAAGCTCAACGCCCGTGGGTACGGCCGCGACCCGAAGCTGCGCCTCGTGCTGGTGACGAACCCGGTCGGCGCCTTCCTGCCCGCGGGACAGGCGTCCCTCGAGGCGGAGTGGAAGCGCGAGCTCAAGCGGGCGTACGACATCGACTTCGACGCGCTCTTCACCATCACCAACATGCCGATCAGTCGCTACCTGGAGTGGCTGGAGACGAAGGGGCAGACGGAGGCTTACCTGCGCAAGCTGGTGGACGCCTTCAACCCCGCCTCCGTGGCGGGCGTCATGTGCCGCCACACGCTCTCGGTGGGCTGGGACGGGCGACTGTTCGACTGCGACTTCAACCAGATGCTCGAGATCGGCCTGGCGGAGGGCGCGCCGGCCCACATCGACGACTTCAGGCTCGACGCCATCGCGCAGCGGCAGGTCGCCACCGGCCGTCACTGCTTCGGCTGCACCGCGGGAGCGGGGTCCAGCTGCGGCGGGGCCACGACCTGAGGAATCCGCGGGCGTCTGGGGTCCGACGGGCTAATCTGGCTCCATGTCCATGAAGTCCGCCATCCCCGCCGCACTCGCGCTGCTCTCCCTCTCCGCCTGCGCCTCGGAGGAGCAGGGCCTCGCCTCCGAGGTCCTCACCGTCGACATCAACCAGTCGATCATCGCCTGCGGCGAGGAGATCTACGTGGGCGCGCCCGTGGTCCTCTGGGACGACCCCCTCGGCTACAACGCCTACTCCACGGACTTCCACTTCGACCAGCCTGCGCCGTCGGTGAACGCTCCCGAGCGTGGCGAACTGCGCTACGCCCCCGGCCGGGTGGACCGCACCACGGGCAACGTGCTCGTCGCCCCCGAGACGGGCGGCTTCCTCGCGCTCCAGCGTGCCCTGGACATGTTCGTCGTCCACTACGACGTCTGCGGCGTGAGCCAGACCTGCTTCAGGGTGCTCCATGACCGCCGCGGACTCTCGGTGCACTTCATGATCGACATCGACGGGACGATCTACCAGACCCTCGATCTGCGGGACACCGCCTGGCACGCGCGCCAGGTGAACTCTCGCTCCGTGGGCGTGGAGATCGCCAACATCGGGGCCTACCCGGTGGGAGACTCCGACGGCGCGCTGATCTTCAACCGCTGGTACGACACGGATCGCGACGGCCCGCGGATCACGCCCCCTGGCGACCCCAAAGCACTGGGGGTCCTGACCCCCGGCTTCGTTGGCCGCCCTGCCCGAGGGCGGAAGATCGTGGGCCCGGTGCAGGGTGAGGTCCGTGAGCAGTACGACTTCACTCCGGAGCAGTACGACTCCCTCGTGAAGCTCGCGGCGGCCCTCTGCCGCCACTTTCCTGACCTGGAGGCCGACGCGCCCCGGGACGCGCTGGGTCGCGTCACGACATCCCGCATGACCGAGGCGGAAGAGGCGGAGTTCGGCGGGATCGTCGGGCACTACCACGTCTCCGCCCAGAAGCAGGATCCTGGACCCGCCTTCGACTGGGAGCGCTTCCTGGTCCGGGTGCAGACCCGGATGCTCCGGCTCTGAGCGAGTCACTGGGGCCTCGGTCGCACCGCCTCTCGGAGGCGAGGCCCCTGGGGCGGTTCAGTCGCGCCGGTTCATGACCTCGAGCTCGTCGCGCATGCGGCGCAGCTCCAGTAGGGCCTCTCGGAGGGTTCGGTGCATCTCCAGGGCCCAGGTGAAGAACATCGCGAGGGCGATGGCGAGGACGGCGAGGAGCAGCGGGGAGTCGGGCATCTCGTCAGGTGTTATCAGGGTTGAGGGTGCGATCCAGCACGCCGCCGGCGGCCTCAAGCGCTCGCTCGGCCTCCGCGACGTTCAGGCCCCGGGCAGCCATCAGGATGGCGACCTTGGCGCGCCCACCCGCCTCGCGGAGGAGCTCGAGGGCGCGCTCCCGGTCGACGCGGCCGAACTCGGCGACGAGCCGCGCGCCGCGGTCCACCAGCTTGGCGTTGGCGCTGGTGTCCACGTCGACCATGCGGCCCCGGTGGGTCTTGCCGAGGCGGGACATGGTGATGGTGGTGAGGGCGTTGAGGGTCAGCTTGGTGGCCGTCCCCGCCTTGAGGCGGGAGGAGCCAGCCAGGACCTCCGGGCCCACCAGCAGGCGGATCGAGACGTCGTAGTCGTCGGGGCGCTGCTCACGGGGCACGCAGGAGATGAACCCTGTGGCGGCGCCCAGCTCCCGCGCCCTGCCGAGGGCGCCGTGGACGAAGGGGGTCGTGCCGCCCGCGGTGATGCCGACGACCACGTCCGCGCCGGTGACCCCCAGCTCCTGCACCGCCGCGGCGCCCGCAGGGCCGTCGTCCTCCGCGCCCTCCACCGCGTGCCGCAGGGCCCGCTCTCCCCCGGCGATGATGGCGCGGACCAGGCCGGGATCGACACCGAAGGTGGGGGGGCACTCGGAGGCGTCCAGGACCGCCAGCCGACCGCTGGTCCCGGCGCCGACGTAGACCAGGCGCCCGCCGGCGGCGAGCCGGGCCGAGGTGAGCTCGATGAGCGCGGCGAGCTCGTCCCTGGCGCCCTCCACCGCCGCGAGGGCGGCGCGGTCCTCGCTCACCATGAGGTCGACCGCGGCGCCAGCGTCGAGGCGCTCGAGGTCGGCGCTACGCGGGTTGGCGGCCTCGGTGGCCAGGTGCCCGCGGTCCGGTCCAGCCGGTCCGCTCATGAGGACTCCGCGTCGGGGCGCCGACGCCGCTCGAGCCGCTGTCCGGGTTCCCACATGCGCCCCGCCCCGAGGCTCATCCCCCCGTCGATGGTGATGTTCGCGCCGGTCACGTAGGCCGCCGCATCGCTCGCGAGCCAGAGCACCTGGGCCGCGACCTCCTTGCGGTCGGCGAAGCGTTGGAGCGGGACCGACTCGCGGATGCGCTGCTCCACGTCGTCGCTGGGCCACAGGTTCTGCTTCGCGCCGTCGGACTCGAAGGGGCCGGGGGCGACGCAGTTGTTGCGGATCCCGTAGCGCGCCCACTCCACGGCGAGGGTCTTGCTCATGGCCAGCACGCCCGCCTTGGCGCTGGCGGAGTGCACCACCCCGGCCATGCCGGTCCACGCGTAGGTGGCGATGATGTTGACGATGGAGCCGCCGCGGGGCGCGTCGCCCTCGCCGGGTTGCATCATCTGCTTGCCGAACTCCTTGGAGCAGTAGAACGTTCCGTCCAGCACGATCCCGAGCACGGCGCGCCAGGCGTTCGAACTCATGCGCTCTGCCGGGCAGACGAAATTGCCCGCGGCGTTGTTGATGAGGACGTCGGCGGGACCGAACTCCTCCTTGATGGAGTCCGCGAGTCGCCGCACGTCCGCCGCGTCCCGGACGTCCACCTGGCGCCCGGCGGCCCTCCAGCCCCGGTCCGCCGCCTCCTCCAGGAACGCCGCCTGGTTCTCCGGGGACCGGGAGGGGATCACCACGGTGGCCCCCAGGCTGGCGAAGCCCCGGCTGATGTCGAGGCCGAGGCCGGTCCCGCCGCCGGTGACCACCACGGTCTTGCCCTTGAAGGAGCCGGGGGGCAGGTGCCCTCCGGCGGTGCTGGCCGCGCTCGCGGCCCCTGTGGAATCCTCGCTGCTCATTGTCCCGAGGGTAGCGGGCGCGGCGGGCCTAATCCGGGCCGGGATCGGATATCGTCTTCGGCCCGAACCCGGGCCCAGACCCCACCCCAGGCAGCATGCAGACCCTCCAGAGTTACGTCGTCGGCCAGTGGATGGCCGGATCGGGCCAAGGCTCGACCCTCGAGAACCCGACCACCGGCGAGCACGTCGCCACGTGCAGCACCGAGGGCGTCGACTTCGGCGCCGTCGTCCGCCACGCCCGAGAGGTGGGCGGGCCGGCCCTGCGGGCGATGACCTTCGCCGAGCGGGCCGCGATGCTGAAGGGGCTCTCCGCCGCGATCCACGAGATCCGCGAGGAGCTCATCGACATGGGCGCGGTCAACGGCGGCAACACCCGCGGCGACGCCAAGTTCGACGTGGACGGGGCGACGGGGACCCTGGCGGCGTACGCCTCGTTCGGCAAGCGCCTGGGGGACCGTCCATTCCTCCCCGACGGCGACGGCCTGCAGCTCGGCCGCACCGCGCGCTTCTGGGGGCAGCACATCCGCGTGCCCCGCCGCGGCGTCGCCGTGCACATCAACGCCTTCAACTTCCCCGCGTGGGGGATGATGGAGAAGGCGGCTTGCTCGCTCCTGGCCGGGGTGCCGGTGATCGAGAAGCCGGGCGCGGCCACGTCGCTGATGGCCTGGCGCATCGCGCAGGTGGTGGTGGAGTCCGGCCTCGTCCCCGAGGGCGCGTTCCAGTTCATCTGCGGAAGCGCCGGGGACCTGCTGGACCACCTCGACGGTCAGGACTGCGTCGCTTTCACCGGCTCTGCGGCGACCGGGCGCATCATCCGGGGCAACCCGAACCTGACCGCCAACAACGTGCGGGTGAACATCGAGGCCGACTCCATCAACGCCGCGGTGCTCGCCCCCGACGTGGACGCCTCCTCGGAGACCTACGGCCTCTTCGTGGGCAACGTGGTCCTCGACATGTGCCAGAAGGCCGGCCAGAAGTGCACCGCGGTGCGCAGGGTCTTCGTGCCCGAGGACCGCATGGACGAGGTCCAGGCGGACCTCATCGCCGAGCTCGCGCGCTACCCCATGGGGGAGCCGAAGGAGAAGACCACGCGCCTCGGCCCCGTGGCCCACAGCGCCCAGCTCGCGGACGTGCAGGCCGGAATCGGACGGCTCTCCGAGGTGGCCGAGGTGGTCCACGGTGGCGCAAAGCCGCCGCGTGAGGGCTGCTTCGTCTCGCCCACGATCCTTCGGGCCAAGGACGCGGACCAGGACGTGCTCCACGAGCTCGAGGTCTTCGGCCCCGTGTTCACCCTGATCCCCTACGACGGCACCGCCGAGCGCGCGGCCGAGCTGGTCAACCGGGGCGGCGGCGGCCTCGTGGTCAGCGCCTACTTCGCGGAGGACGCCTGGGGGGAGCGCTTCGTCGTGGACGCCGCGCCCTACCACGGGCGCATCTGGATGGGCTCCGAGCGCATGGCCGAGCAGGCCCTGCCCCCGGGGATGGTCCTGCCGACCCTCGTCCATGGCGGCCCGGGCCGCGCGGGCGGCGGTGAAGAGCTCGGCGCCCTACGGGGCCTCGAGTTCTACACCCAGCGCACCGCGGTCCAGGGCTTCAAGAGCTTCGTCGCCGGCCACTTCGGGCCGGCGGAAGCGGCCGAGTGATCGAACGCGGCGGTCCGCTCAGCGGCCCTCGCCCTCGCGGGCGAGGGCCGCGCGGCGGATGGCCAGGGCGGCCTCGGTGGCCACGAGGATGTTGCCCGCCTGGTTGAGGTGGACGCCGTCCGTGGTCAGGCAGCCCCGGGCCTTGCCGCCCGCGTTGAAGATCCGGTTGTGGTCGCGGAAGGCCTCGTGCAGGTCACAGGGGGTCCGGCCGCTGACCTTACCGGACGCCCGGGCCGCGCCGACGTGGCCGACGAGCATGGCGTCGAGGTCGTTGTCGCCGTCGGGGCGCTCACCGATGAGGGTTGGGGTGGCCACGATGTTCACGGCGCCCAGCTCCTGCTCGAAGGTGGACATGAGGGTCTCGAGGCCGGCGGTGTACTCCTTCAGCGGCGTGCCACGGCCCGACTGGGAGTGCCACACGTCGTTGATCCCGATGTAGGTGAAGACCATGGTCGCGCCCTTGGCGCGCACGTCGCGCTCCTCCCGGGCGAGCAGGTCGGGGACCTTGTGCCCGCTGATCCCGGCGGGGATGACCACCGCCTCGGGGCGCGCCGCCTTGATCGCGGTGCGCAGCCGGTCCACGTACCCCCCCGGGTTGTTGCCCGCCTGGGTGATGGAGTCGCCCAGGAAGGCGACGCGCTCCTTGGGGTCGAGGCTCTTCGCCATGAGGCGCGCGGCGGCGTCGAGGCGGCGGGCGGGGTCCCGGCGCTGCTCGAAGAGCCACTCCAGGCAGCCGCCCGGCCCGTAGGCCACGTCCCAGGCGTTGTGTCCCACGCCGGGGAGCTCGTGGTACCGGGGGCTCTCCTCGATCGCCCACAGGGCGGTGACCATCGCGCGGCTCCGGGTGACCGGGACCGCGTCGTCACGGTCGCCGTGCCAGATGGAGAGCGGGAGGCCGGCGAGGCGGTCCACCTGGGTCTCATCGCCGCCGCCGCAGATGGGGGCGGCCGCGGCGAACCAGTCCGCGTGCCGGGTGGCCAGGTCGAAGGTGCCGTACCCGCCCATGGAGAGGCCGGTGAGGTAGATGCGGTCGAGGTCGACCGGGTGCTCCGCCACCACCCGGCAGAGGGCCTCGATGGCGCCTCGCATGGGCGCGGTGGGCTCGGGGCTGAGCGGGCTCGACACCGCGTCGCCCCAGGCGTCATCGGACCACTTGAGATCCGTCGGGCACTGGGGCGCGATCAGGAAGCACGGCATGGACTCCCGTCGCTCGTCCGAGGCCATCCACTCTGGCAGGTACTTGAGCTGCGTGGTGTTGTCGTCGCCGCGCTCGCCGGCGCCGTGGAGGAACAGGACGACGGGGTAGCGCTCGCCCTCCTCGACCTTCGCCGGGCTCATGAGCCGGAAGGGGATCCGGAGTCGGCCGACCTTGACCTCGTCCGCCGCGTAGACGTCGGCGACGGCGGCGGGGACCTGGTGGGGGGCGGGAGCCGGGGGGACGGTGGAGGCGATGGCGGAGAGGAGGGTGGAGGAGAGGAGCATGGTGCGAGCTTAACGACTCACTGGGGAGCGACCCCATCCGGGGCCGGCTGGGAAGGCATGGCCAGGGTCACCAGGTGTCCGTCGGGGTCCTGGAGGGTCAGCTCGCGCATGCCGTACCAGGTGGTCTCGGGGCCCCTGACCCTGGCCTCCGCGGGGACCAGATCGACGATCGGCTCGGGGTCATAGCCGCGGATGAACACCGTCCCCCAGACCCCGCCGGGCGCGCCCACCTCCACCTCGACCAGCTCCGCCGCGAGGCTCTCCCGGGTCTGGAGCATGATCTGGGCCCCCTGCCACTGGAGGCCGGCGAAGACCGATCCGGGGCGCAACTCGCCCTCCGAATAGCCCTGCTGGGCATCCACGCTCATGGTGACCTCCATGCCCAGGAGGTCCCGGTAGAAGGCGATGGAGCGGTCCATGTCGGCGACGAGGAGGTTGGGGATGATCATGGCTGGAGGGGGATGTTGGGAGGGCCAGCGCGGGCCTGTGAATTTTTGCGCCCGGACAGTGAATGCCCATAGGTTGGCCGGGTATGGACCCGCGAAAGATGCTGCTGATTGAACCCAAGAACTGGTGGAGGTCCGCCTTCGAGGTGACCGAACCGTCCACCGAGACGAGAATCTCGCTCTCTCCCCGTGGTTTCCTGGAGGGCTGCTTCTTCAAGCTCGACGGGGACCGATACGAGCTCAAGCGGCAGCACTGGTCGGGCGGGGCCTTCCTGCTCGAGTGCAACGGCAGCGTGCTCCTCCGCGCCCACAAGCCGAGCGCCTTCAAGCGCTCCTTCGAGCTGAAGCACGGCCGCGAGCGCTTCACGGTCGCGGCGGAGAGCATGTGGAGCCGAGCCTACGTGCTCCGCCAGGGATCGCGGGTGGTCGGGCGGATCGAGCGCCCGTCATGGTGGAGCCGGCGAGCCGAGGCGGACCTCCCCGAGGACCTGCCGCTGGTCTTCAGGGTCTTCGTGGTGTCCCTGGTGCTCCTGATGTGGCGTCGCGAGGGCGGCGCCGCGGCCAGCTAGGAGGCGCCGCGGTCCACCGGTCAGCGGGCCGCTCTGACGGGGGAGCGGCGACCCGGCCTCCCGGGGCCGACCGCGAACCGGGGAGAGGCTCTCGCCGGCCAAGCGGGCGCGCCTTCACCTGCGCGCAGAATCCCCCCCGCGCCCTAGACTGGGCCCATGCTCCCCTTCCCCCGTCGCGCCGCCTCGATCCTCCCCGCCGGACTCCTCCTCCTCGCGCCGCTCCTCGCGCAGGAGGCCTCCCCTGGCGACACGCTGCTGGGCTCCTTCGTGGTGCCCGAAGG
>CAZEFP010000057.1:0-10982 GCA_964511565.1 uncultured Planctomycetaceae bacterium | reverse complement strand
CTGGGGAGAGAAGCCGAACGTGGCGTCGGGCGTCAGGTTGCCGCTCGAATCCGCGAGCCGCACGCCGGCCGAGGCGAAGCGGTCGTCGGAGTCACCGTAGACCCCGTTGAGTCCGGGGTGCCGGCTCCCCATGTCCACTCGGGGATCGGAGCCACCGGCGCTTGGGATGTGGCAGGTGCCACAGGCCACCGTGTTGTCCGAGGACAGCTGCTCGTCCCAGAAGAGCGCCTTGCCGAGGATTCGCTTCTCCTCGGTGATCGGGTTCTCCGGCGGGAAGGGCGGCGCCGGCAACGACTGGGCGGCGGCGAGGGCCGGGGCGGCGATCGTGAGGAAGGTCGCGATGGGGAAGCGCATGGGTGAAAGCTTATCCGGTCCCGCTCCCCGCCCGTACGCCCCAGGAGTGGGGCTTCCCCGCAGCCGATGCTCCAGAACGAGACCCCGCCGCGACCGACTGTCGCGAAGTCGAATTCAGCGGCGGCGGCGCCGTCGGCGGGGTCCTGAGCCCTTGCCCCCTGGCTTCCCCCCGGGCTGCCCGAGGTCCATCCGGAGCGAGACCAGGGCCAGCTCCACGGCCTCGTCCTCCGCCCCACGCCGCTCGACGGGGCGCACGAGCGTCCCGAAGAGCAGGACGGGACCGCTGCGCAGGAACCACTCTCGGCAGCTCAGCTCGCCGGCGTCGTAGTCCACCTCGAAGCCGACGAAGTCCCCGAGGCGCACATCGCGCACCGGCGCGCCGGCCTCCAGGTGATCGCTCGCGACCTCGTCGAGGTCGTCGTCGTTGACGTCCCCCTCCTTCTTCCGGTGCCCCTGCATCTGGAGGCACCCGCCCCCCTCGGAGGTGAACATCACCGCCCCGTCCTCGCTGGCCATCTCCCAGCGCTCCGGGCCAGTCATCCGCCAGCCGTCCCCTTCGAATCCTTGAGCCATGGCCGAAGGGTACCCCGATCTCCCCAGGCGCGCCGCGCCGCTCAGCGGCGGCGACGCTTCGGGAGGAGCTCGACCATGGCCTCGCCCAGGGCGTCCCCCACCAGGAGGTAGCTCTCCGAGTTTCCGTACCAGTGGTGGCCGTGGCCCGTGTTGGGCGAGTCCTCCGCCGCCCGCAGGAAGTCCCGGGTCTCCACGTACGCGGTGGGGCCGCGCCGCCCGGCGGCCTTCGCGCCGGCCTCCTGACCCTCGTGCAGGGCCGGGTTGTTCATGTTCCCGGTCTGCCCCACCACAACCGGGAGCTTCTTCGAATCAAGCCGCTCGCGGACATCACCGATCAGTTGCTCGAGGTTCTCGGCGTAGGCTCGGGTCGCCTCCCCATCACATCCGTCGTTCCACCCCTGGAACCAGACGAAGCCCTCCAGCTCCGGCTCGAGGTCCTTCCACTGCGGGAAGGCCGTCCCCACGTCCGCGAGGGCGGCGTCGAGCTCCTCGAACATCCGCTCGTAATAAGGTCCCACCTCGCCGCCCGCCGACGGCGGGCGGAAGTCCACGTGCAGGCTTTTCCCGCCCCAGCAGGCCTTGACCAGTAGCACCGGTCCGTCGAAGCGGTCTCCGAGCACCTTGCCGAAGGCGAGCTCCGGCCCGAAGTGGTGGCGGCCGCCGTAGACGGCATAGCCGATCGAGAGCGGCCCCTTCTTCTCCTCGTGCTGGGAGCGGTACCACACCCCCACGTCCTCGCGCTCGGCCCAGGCGCCGCCGTCCTCACGGACCCAGCCCCAGCGCTCCTTGAACTCGGGGGCCTCCAGGAGCTTCGCGAGGGTGCCGCGGCCGCCGTTGTAGTGCTCCTCGTGATCGAGGTCGACCACGGCCTGGCCCTCCATGTTCGACTGCCCCGCCAGCAGGAAGACGTGGAGCTTCCGGGGCTCCTCTGGCGGCGCCGCGGCTGCGGGCCCGTGGAGGGAAAGGAGCAGCGGCGATCCGGCGAGGACGAGGAGCAGGGCGACGAGCTTGGGGGTCATGGGCTCACCATAGGGCAGCGCCCCTCCCTTGAGCTCGCTTCTTTACTTGCCGCCGCGGCGACCGCCGCCCATGGCGTTGAACTGCTCGACCTGCTGCTGGTTGAGAACGCCCTGCAGCTCGGTCTGATACGTCTCGGCCTCGTTGCTCTTCATCTCGCTGGCCGCCGCACGGTCGCCCGACTGCCAGAGCCGCATCATCTCGGCGACCCGCTCCTCACGGGCCTCGATGACGCCCCGGAGCCCCTCCGTCTGGGCGCTCGTGAGGCCGAGCTGACGCTGGTACTCCGGCATCTGCGAGTCGAGCTTCGCCTGGGCCGCGACCCTCTTCGCATCGGCCCTGGCCGTCTGCTCTGCGGCGCGGACCTCCTCGAGCGCAGCGGCGACGTCCTGCTTGAGCAACTCGGATACCGCGGCCTTGCTGGCCCCCTTGCCGGCGGCCATGGCCTGCATCTCCTCACGCAGCGCGTCGAGCTCCGCGCGCTCGACGAGATCGCCTGCTGGCAAGCGCGCCGGAGCAGCGGGGGCGTTCTCGAGCAGGTCGAGGCGGGCAGAGATCCGGTCGAGGCGCTCGACGATCAAGCTGAGGTCCGGTCGGTCGTCCGCGACGTCCACCTCGGCGGCGACCTCGGTGCCCATCGCCTCCCACGGTTCCTCGGAGAGCAGGGCGTTGACGAAAAGGAACCCGCTGATGGTCAGCGCGACGGAAGAGAGGATGACAGCGAGCTTCATCAGGGAGTCGGTGAGAGGGAGGAGCGAGCCCGGGGAGCGAGGCCGAGTGGCCACTGGGAACTCTAGCCGACCGGCCGGGACAATCTACGGCAAATCGCCGTAGACCTACGATAAATCGCCGTAGGTCCGGTTGAGGCCGCTCCGCCGAGGCAAGAGCCGCGCCCGACCCCCTGCGCCGGGGCGCCTTGCGGCGGCCGATCGCGAGAGGGCCCTCTCTCCATCGGGGGATTCAGCTCAGCGCCGCGTGACCGCGTCCACGGACATGGGGACACTCCGGTCCCCGGCCCCCACGGCGAAGGGGAAGCGCTGGTTCGAGGCGGCGGCCCCGGTGCGGCCCTGCTTGTCGATGGCGATGAAGCAGACGTCGAGGTCGTAGCCGAGGGGATCGGTGGCCGCGATGCGGTGGACCATGGCCTCGCACGCCTCCTGTGGCGTCATCCCCTGGCGCATCATCTCCACGATGAGCGTCGTGGCGCTGTACCGCATGACGTTCTCCCCCACCCCGGTGGCCCCGGCGGCGCCCACCTCGTTGTCCACGAAGAGGCCCGCACCCAGGATCGGCGAGTCGCCGACGCGGCCCGGTAGCTTGCCCCCGGCCCCGCTGGTGGAGCAGCCCCCGAAGAGATCGCCGTTCTCGTCCAGGACGAGGAGCGTGATGGTGTCGTGCCCCTTCTCCTTCGGCTCCTCGGGGTCCCGCTCACGGCCGAGCCACGCGGCCTTCTTCGCGTCGAGGTCCGAGACGTCCACGCTCTCGAGGCCGTGCTCGAGGGCGAACCAGCGCGCGCCCTCCCCCACGAGCATGACGTGGCGCGAGCTGTCCATGACACGGCGCGCCGCGGTGATCGGGTGGACGATGCCCTCCATGCCGCCGACGCTCCCTGCGCCCCGGGTCGGCCCCTCCATGATGCAGGCGTCCAGCTGCGGATAGCCCGCCGCGTTGGGCCGGCCCGCGAGGCCCACGGACCCGTCAGAGCCCAGGGACTCGATCAGCCGGATCCCGGCCTCCACGCCGTCGAGGCCGCTGCCCCCGCCAGCCATCTCCTCGATGGCCGCGTCCACGGCGAGCCGGCCGAAGGGCCAGGTCGCGATCATCACGGGGCCGGACGGCCGGCTCGCGTCAGGCTCGGTCATGGGCGCGCTGGCGCAGCTGGCGAGGAGGGAGGCGGAGGCCGCGAGGGCGAACAGGAGGAGCTTGGCGCTGGACATGGCCCAAGGCTAGGTGGGCGCCTCGGGCGCGACCAGCCCGGGGAGCAGGAAGCCTTCAGTCGCCGGTCGGGAGGACCACGCCCTGGGGTAGGAAGGACACCTCCCGATCGTTGGCGAGGGCCGGTCCCTCCGTGGATCGCCCCGCGCCCACGATCCGGTCCAGGCTCCGCAGGAGTCGCGCCACGCGCTCTGGCTCCTGCGCGGCGAGGTTCTTCTGCTCGGCGGGGTCGTCCGCGAGGTTGAAGAGCTGGAGCGGCGGGAGGCCCTGCTTCTTCGCGACGTTCTCCCGCGGGGCGCTCCAGCCGCCGCTCCCCCCCGAGAGGCAGAGCTTCCAGTCCCCCTCCCGGATCGCGAAGTGGCCGGAGACCGAGTGGCTGATGAGCGCCCGGCGGCCGTTGGTGGGCGCCCCTCCGAAGATGGGGAGCCAGCTGTGACCGTCCTCGCCGCCGGCCGAGCGACCGCGCTCCCCGGTCAGGTCCTCCAGGGTCGCGTAGATGTCCGTGAGGCACGCGAGGGCCGCGGAGGTCTCCCCCGCGGGCACCACGCCCGGCCAGCGGACGACGAGCGGCACCCGGTGGCCCCCCTCGTAGATGTCTGCCTTGTGCCCCCGGAGGCCGGCGTTCGGATCATGGCCGTGCTCGGCGAGCAGGGGGAAGTTCGCCTCTGGCGAGCAGCCGTTGTCGCTCGTGAAGATCAGCAGGGTGTTCTTCGCCACGCCGCCCTCCTCCAGCGCCTCCATGATCTGCCCCACGTGGTGGTCCACCTGCATCACGAAGTCGGCGTAGGGGTTCATCCCGCTGCTCCCCTTGAAGGGCGGCACCGGGACGATGGGCGTGTGCGGCGAGGGGAGCGGGAGATAGAGCAGGAACGGGTCGCCACCACGCGCCGCCTCTGCGTGCTCCCCGATGAACTCGCAGGCCTCGTCGACGAGGTGCGGCAGCGCCTGATCGATGAAGAAGTCCTCGCCCACCTGCCCCTCGCGGTACCAGCCATACCGGTCCTCCTCCCGGGTGACGCCCTCGCGTCGGTTCGGCTGCCCCGTGACCCTCCCCGACTCCACCCACACGTAGGGGGCCATGTCGAGGGAGGCGGGGAGGACGTGGTAGTGGCCGAACCCGTTGATGTCCGGGCCGTTGGTCACCGGCCCGGCGAAGTCGATCGCTCCGCCTGGTTGGCCGCCCTCCCGGCTCCAGTCGAGGCCAAGGTGCCACTTGCCGATCGCCGCCGTCGCGTAGCCCTGCTCCTGCATGAGGTGCCCGATGGTCGCCCGATCCTTCGGGATCAGGTGCCCGCTGTTGCCGTTCAGGACCCCCTTCTCGAGCCGGCTCCGCCAGTTGTAGCGCCCCGTGAGCAGGCCGTAGCGCGTCGGGGTGCACACCGCGCTCGTGGAGTGCGCGTCCGTGAAGGTCATCCCCGCGGCGGCCATCGCGGCCAGGTTGGGGGTCTTGATCTTGCAGCCGGCCGACGTCGGCGAGATGTCGCCCAGACCGAGGTCATCCGCGAGGACGATCACGACGTTCGGACGAAGGCCCGGCGCCCCCTGCTCGTCCCCTCCTCCCGTGGGGTCCTGCTGCAAAGGGACGGGCTGAACGAGGACCGAGGCGGCGAGCAGCGGGAGGGGGATGATCATGTCCGGACCCTAAGGGCGCGGCCATGGCGCGCCAAGGGGGCTCCGCCCCCACCCGCGGCCCGGTACGCGCGGGGCCCCCTCGCTCACGCGATGTCCGCGGCCCCTTCGCGCACGCGCTGTCCGTGGTACGGTGCCCGACGTCCCCCGGCGATGGCCGTTGCCCCGCCCCCTGCTCCCTACTTTCCAGACCCCATGCGAATCCTGCTCTCCTCCTTCAGCGTCGCCGCCCTCGCCAGCCCGGTCCTCTCCCAGGGCGTGATCCTGAGCGATGACTTCGAAACGAACACCGCGGCCGACTACACCCTGGTCGACGACGGCTCGCCTGACGGCTCCCAGACCTTCGCCTTCGACTACGTGGCCGCCGGAATCCCGCTGGCTCCCCGCTCGGCGCCGGGAGACGTGGGCGGGCTGAAGCTCACGGCGAACGACACCGCGGGGTCGACGGACGCCTGGACCGTCTACAACAACACGCCGGTCGCCGCCGAGCGCTACAAGCTCACGGTCGACGTCTGGATGAACTTCGTGGGCACCTCGGGAACGACCGAGTACGCCCAGGTGGGCGTCGCTGGTGACGGCGTCTCGAGCAACTCGATCCTCTCCCCGGTCTCCGGCTCCGGGGCCTACCTCGCCTTCACGGGGGACGGGGGATCGGTGACCGACTACTCCTGGTTCCGGGACTGCAACAACGCGTCCCCCACCGACCCCGAGTGCAACACCATGCCGAGCAGCCACCCCAGCTACCTCGGGCACGGGACGAACGCCTCGGAGAGCTTCTTCCAGACCCTGTTCCCCGCCCCCCCGTCCACCTACGCCGGCTCGCCCGGGAACATCTGGACCACCCTCGAGATCGAGGTCGACAACTTCGCGGGCGTGATCTCCTTCAGCTTCGACGGCCAGCTCACCTACCAGGGCGACTTCACGGGCTCCTTCGATGGCCTGGTGAGCCTCGGCCTGTTCGACCGCTTCAGCTCCCTCTCCGGGCCCACGAACTTCGCCATCTACGACAACCTGGAGGTGGAGACCCTCCTCACCCCGATCGGTACGAACTACTGCACCGCCGCGGTCAACTCCACGGGAGCGAGCGGGCAGATCTCGGCCCTGGGAAGCGACGTCGCCGCGGACAACAACGTGGTCCTGACCAGCTCATCGCTCCCCCAGAACGCCTTCGGCTTCTTCCTGACCGGGCAGACCCAGGGCTTCACCCAGACCCCTGGCGGGAGCTCGGGCAACCTCTGCCTCGGCGGCGCCATTGGCCGCTACGTGGGGCCAGGCCAGATTCAAAACAGCGGTAGCGCCGGCGAGTTCTCTTTGACCCTGGACCTCACCGCCACGCCCCAGCCCACGGGCCTGGTGTCCGTCCAGGCCGGTGAGACCTGGAACTTCACCTGCTGGCACCGGGATGCCTTCTCCGGCTCGACGACCTCCAACTTCACGGACGGCCTGGAGATTCAGTTCCAGTAGCGGCCTCCCCGGAGGCCCGCGCGGGCCCAACGAGCCGCGGCCCCCGGAGAGCATCTCTCCGGGGGCCGCGGCTCATGCGGGAGGACGATCGGAGTCAGCCTTCCCGCTCGAGCTCCGCCACGAGGCGCCGGACGATGTCGCGGCTGGTCGTCCCCTCGGACTCCGCGGCGAAGGAGGTGATGACCCGGTGCATGAGCACGGGCTCCGCCACAGCCACCACGTCCTCCAGGCGAACCATGTAGCTGCCCTGCAGCGCGGCCCGGGACTTGGCGCCCAGGATCAGGTACTGCACCGCCCGCGGGCCCGCGCCCCACGAGACCAGCCGACCCAGCCACTCAGGGGCCTCGTCCGAGCCGGGGCGGGTGCGACGCACGAGCTTCGCGGCGAACTCGAAGATGTGCTCGGGCACGGGGACTCTCCGCACCAGCCCCTGGAGGGCCCGAACCCGCTCACCGTCGAGCACGTGATCGAGGGAAGGTGCAGCGGCTCCTGTGGTGGAGCGAGCGATCTCGATCTCCTCGTCGAGGCTGGGATAGTCCACCTCGACCATGAACATGAAGCGATCCAGCTGCGCCTCGGGCAGCGGGTAGGTCCCCTCCTGCTCGATGGGGTTCTGGGTGGCGAGCACGAAGAAGGGCTCGTCCAGGGTGTAGGTCCGCCCCACCACCGTGACCCGGTGCTCCTGCATGGCCTCGAGCATGGCCGCCTGGGTCTTGGAGGGCGCCCGGTTGATCTCGTCGGCGAGCACGATGTTGGCGAACAGCGGCCCCTTGACGAACTCGAAGTCCCGGCGGCCGCCCTCCCCCTGCTGGAGGATGTCCGTCCCGGTGATGTCCATGGGCATCAGGTCAGGAGTGAACTGGATCCTGCTGAAGTCGAGGTCCAGGGTCTCGGCCAGGCGGCTGATGAGCAACGTCTTCGCGAGGCCCGGGACGCCCATGAGCAGCGCGTGCCCCTGGGCGAGGAGGCAGATGGAGAGCTGCTCGATGACGCCGCGCTGCCCGACGATGACCTTCGAGAGCTCGTCGACCACGCGCTGATAGTCGGAGCGGAGCGCGTCGATGGCTGCAACGTCGTCGGCGCCGAGCTCGGCCGCGGAGGGGTTGGGTTCGGAGGTCATGACTTCAGGGCGGGGTGTCCGCAGGCCTTCGGGCCTGCCGGTTGGGCAACGTGGGACGGGCTCGTGGTCGCTACTGGCCATCGCCGTCGGCGGCAGGCGCGGGGCGAAGGAGGACCTCGACGGGGGTGTCCCGTCCGGCGGTCCACTCCCAGCGCTGCGCTCCCCCATTCAGGGGCGACACCGTCACCTTGAGTCCGCCGACGAGGTCACGGAGGACGAGCCCGCCATCGTCGCGGGGCGCACCCTCGCAGTAGTGCACGGGGCCATCCGCGCCGGAGATCTGGAACAACTGATAGACGCGTCGTGCGCTGTCGAAGCCGATCACGGTGACCTGATCCACCGGAGCGCTCAGCTTCGGATCTCCGCCGGGCGCGTCTCCCTCGGCCGCCCCTGGCGCGAGCGCGCCCGAGTCCGCGCCGCCGACGCAGAGGAGGTACCGGCCATTGCCCACCAACCGAGCCCGATGGAAACGGCCGCTCGCGCCTCCGCCGTCGACCGAGAAGTCTCCGACGAGTGCCCCGAGCCACGCGTGCTCGGGGGCATAGTTCCGCCCTGGATCGGCGTCCTCGGTCCTCTTGTTGACCTGATCCGGCGAGAACTCTCGAGCGAGGAGCGCCCCGACGACGTCTCCAGGATCCTCGTCCGTCCGCACCGCGCGGGTCTCGGAGAGCTGCTCCCAACCTGGCCCCACGAAGACCTTGGTCAGGGTGCCTCCGTTCTCCACGTACATGGTGGCGGAGCGGAAGGTCTTGAACGGGTCCGCGAGCACCAGCGCGCCCTCCCCCGTCACGTCCCCCTCCGCGTAGGTGATGGCGGTCCGCGCACCGTCGAGGGTGAGGTTGAAGAGCTTGCCGGAGTCGTTCCTTGCCCCGAGCACCGAGATCGACTCCATGCCGTCCTGGTCGATCAGGCTCAGGAGGGCCTCGCCATCGAGGAGCAGCTGGCTCCTGGAGGTGCCGGCCAGCTCGAGCTTCACGCCCGGGACACCGACCGCTGCCATGTCGACGCTGGTCTTGAGTTCGAAGCAACCGACCGTCCCCTCGATGCCGCGCAGGATCGACTTCTTGATGAGGCCCGGGCTGACCTGCACGGCCCCCCGAGCCCCCTCCTGCTGTCCCGGAACACCGGGAGCCGCGAGGCAACAGACCACCGCGGTGAGGGCGAGCTTGGGGGCGCTTCCAACGGGGGGGGCGGGAATCATCGGACGGAAGGGTGGTCGGGGGAGATCGCGAGGAGATGGAGGCGTCGCGACGGGGCAGGGTATCCGCTGGCGGACACCAGCGCCGACGGGACGGCTGGGCTCCCCACCCAGGGGTGGCTGTGTGTCTCGCTCTGCTCCGGCCCTGCCCGGCTCTGATCCACCTGGAGGGCCGGCGCGGTCCGCTCAGGCCTCGGGCCGATCCATGTCCACCCCGCCCCAGCAGTTCGGCGTCCAGATGTCCTCGTTGCCGGCGAGCTTGCAGTGCAGGAACAGCTGGAGCTTGTAGGCGGTCATCCACTTGACGGGATGTTCCAGCAGCGCCTTCCCAAGGGGCATGGTCTCCCCTCTGGGGGACGTGGCCTCCTGGCTCGCAAAGGCCTCATCGGTCATGGACCCGAAGACCTCCTCGAGCCCGGTGGCCTGGGCATCCAGGGCCGGAAGGATGTCGTCCGGTCCCAGGTCGTCGGCGGCCTTGGCGAGGGCCTGGTAGCGGCTCCAGTCGCCGTCGATCATCGCGTAGGTCCCTCCGAGGCCGCAGAAGCTCTGATACCTCAGCAGCTCGAGGGTGCTCCGCTGCGTCGGAGATGGGCGGTATTCCATCCCGCCGGCAGGGACCTTCCCCACGAGGTGCTGCGTGATCTGGATCTCCCGGAGGAGCGAGTCGAGGAGGTCGAGGCGCGAGAGCATGGAGGGGGGAGGCGTTCGGTTCCTTGGGAAGCGCCAGGTCCGTACGTGGGCCCGGCGAGGCGCTCCGCACATCATGACCCGAGGGGCGGTGCAACGACGGGACATTCCCGCGAGGGGGACGCGCCTGGGCGCACTCCCCAGGGCCGGGCCCCCTGGCGCTGAGCGCGGGCCGCGCTCGAACAGAATTCGTACCTGTCCACCCCCACTCGCCGGGTCCGGTTCGAGGCACCAAAGGCCGAACGTGGGCCGCCGCGCACCGTGCATCTCGGGCGCAAGTTCGTAGCCCTGACGCCGTGAAGACGAAGCCGCTGCCCGACTCGCAAAAAGAGGGAGGGGATCTTCGAGAGACGACTCGTGCCTGCGACACAAATTGGCATCCGGGGGTCCTCGACTCACGAAAACCGTGCAAAGGCGAAGGCTGCACCGACCTCGTGTCGGCACAGCCCTCGTGCATTGGATAGTCCAATTCGCCCACCGCCGAGTCATCACCTCGGCGCTGGATTGCTCAGAGCTTATCTCACCATGCTCGTCACCACTCTCTCAAAACTCAGCAGCCCCTTCGCTGCGCTGGCTCCGGAAGCCATGGTCCTGAAGTCTAACGACTTCGTCGGGATCTCCTTCTGGGTGATCTCGATGGCCCTCGTGGCCGCCACCGCCTTCTTCTTCCTCGAGATCCAGCGGGTCAAGGGCAAGTGGAAGACCTCCCTCACTGTCTCGGGATTGGTCACGCTCGTCGCGGCCACCCACTACTTCTACATGCGTGACGTGTGGGTCGAGACGGGCAGCACCCCGACGGTGTACCGCTACATCGACTGGCTCATCACCGTGCCGCTGCTCATGGTTGAGTTCTATCTCATCCTCGCGGCGATCACGAAGGTACCCGGCGGCGTCTTCTGGCGCCTGATGATCGGCACCCTTGTGATGCTCATCGGCGGCTACCTCGGCGAGGCGGGCGTCATCGGCGCCTGGCCCGGCTTCATCGTCGGCATGCTCGGCTGGGTG
>CAZEFP010000056.1:0-11037 GCA_964511565.1 uncultured Planctomycetaceae bacterium | reverse complement strand
CGGCGAGCTGAGCTTGGCCGTGGCGGCCGCCGTCCACGCGTCCTCGAGGATGTGGACCCGCGGTCCGTATCCGTGGTCACGTCCGTTCCCCGGCTCCCCGAGGGACGCTCGATCGGAGGCGCCCCCCTCCAGGCTCTTGATGGCAGCGTCAGGCATGGGCCCTGTCCTTGGTGTGGTGAGCCGCGTCGACCCCGCGGGCGACCGCGTCGACGAGGCGAGGGATATCCGATTGCGGCACCGCGCAGAGCGCCAGTCGCACCGCGCCGTCCATGGGGACCACGTAGACGCCCTCCTCCGCCGCCACCCTGGCCGTCTCCACGGCATCGGGGGTGAACACGGAGACGAAGAAGCCGCCCTCGTAGCGCGGATAGACGAGTCCGCGGGCGCCGGCCGCCGCGTTGAAGGCGTCGACCCGGTCGGAGAGCAGCCCGACCAGCGCCCGCCGCTCCCCGCCGACCCGCTCCCGCAGGTCGTCGTCGAGGAGCAGCTTGCTCACCGCCAGCAGACCGAGGTGGTTGCAGTTCGACCAGGAACCGCGACAGGTGTACGAGAGCGCGTTCTCGACGTCGCTCCGGTGCGAGGCGTCGGGGATCGAAGCGATGAGCGCCCCGACGCGGGCCCCGTACTGGGCGAAGGACTTCGACGCGGTCCAGGCGGCCAGCACGGCCACGCGGTCGCAGACGGTCTCCATGGCGTCGACCCACACCGACGGGGACTGGGTCCCGAAGGCCGCGTACGCCAGGTCCACCACGAGGGCGACGTCGCCGTGCTCGGAGGCCCGGCCCAGGGCCGCCGCAACCCCCGCCCACTCCGCCGCGTCGAGGGTGTACCCCGTGGGGTTGTGGCATGGGAAGTTCAGGATGACCAGCGCCCGTCCCTGCCGCCCGAGCTGGGCGACGAGCCCCTCCTCGAAGGCGCCCAGGTGGAAGGCTCCCGCGTCATCGAACATCGGGAACGTCTCGACCCCGCGGCGGTTGTGGCCGGCGATGATCCTGTACGGGCTCCAGTAGTAGCTCGACGTGTAGATCGACTGGCCCGGCTCGAGGAAGTTCATCATCGCGTTGAGCAGCGCGCCGGTCCCCCCCGGCGTCGCTGCGGCGACGGAGTTCTCGAACATCGTGCCGCCACCGAAGGCGTCACGCCGCACGGCCTCGAGGAACGGCGGGTCTCCCGCGATGGGCGCGTACGCCGCCGCCTGCTGCGCCGGGACCGTCTGGAAGGCCTCGAACACCGTCGGCATCACGGACAGCCCCCCGTCGTCGTCGAGGAGGGCGCCGAGGCTGGCGTTGATCACCGGCTCGCCCTTCGCCCGGCGGGCGTTCGCCGCGGCGTTGATGGTGAAGATGGGGTCGTCACCAGGTCGACCGCGGGCTTCGCTGATCAGGCTGTTCATGAGGTCCTCCGCGGCGGGAGGAAGCCGCGAACGGCCAGCAGTATACGCCCTCGGGCGAACCCTCAGGCGTCCGCGAAGGGGCCGGCCGCGTCGCTCTCCGGCTCGGCCGGGGAACCGCTCACGGCCTCTGCCGCCCCATCGTCCCCTGGCGGGGTCGCCAGCAGGGAGGCGAGGGGGAGGGCCTCCGGCTCCGGGCGCGGGATCTCGAAGTTCCACCCCAGGACCGTGCGACCTGGCTCCGAGGAGGTCCGCCGCTGCTGAGCTGCGCGGGCGAACTGGTCTCCGAAGCGGGGGCGCGCCTTCACCTCGGACGGGTCGACCCGCACTCCCTGGGGCTCCAGCGCCACGGCGGGCTCGGGCTCCGGTGCGGCGTCCCCGGTCTCCTCGGTGGTGGCCTCGAGCGCCGGCTCCGGCTGAGACTCTCCTTGGGGCTCTTCGTCGGGCCCTGACTGGGACTCTGTCTGGGACTCTGTCTGGGACTCTGTCTGGGACTCTGACTGGGACTCTGTCTGGGACTCTGACTGGAACTCTTGCTGGGACCCTTGCTGGGACCCCGCCTCGGGCTCGAATCCGATCGCCGCGGCGAAGGGCAGCGGGGCCTCGGGCTCGGGCTCCTCCGGGGAGGCGGCGGGCGGCTCCTCGGCCAGCGGCTCAGGCGTGGCCGGCGGATCGGCGGCGAAGACCTCGGCTCCGAAGCCCTTGACGTCCGGCACCCCCATCGCCTCCGGTGCCTCGGGCTCCGCGGCCGGCTCAATGGACGCAGGAGAGGGGGCGGCGGCCTGGGGCCACGCGGTCCCATCGGCCTCGGCGCGCCGCGCGAGGAAGCGCAGCCGTCGGGCCTGGGCGAAGGTCACCCCGAGCCCGCGTGTGAGGACGAGACTCTCCGCCCGGCTCAGCTCCGCGAACGAGCCGATTCCCAGGCGCTCGAGGTCCTCCACGAGCGCCTCGTCCATCCCCGGCAGCGCCGCCGAGGAGGCCGCCGCGACGGCCTCGGCGATGGCCGGGATCGGCGCCGGTTCGTGGGTGGTCGGCCCCCCGGTGGGCGGCGCCATCTCGCCGACCGGCTCGGGATCGACCTCCCGCCGCTCCTCGACCTCCGCCTCCTCGGGCGAGGCCGCTTGCTCGGCATCGACATCGACCTCGGACTTCTCGGTCCCCGGCGGCGATGTCACCGCCTCGGGCTCGGGCGCCGACGGCTCGACCGAGAGGTCGACCTCCACCGGCTCCTCGTGGTCGTCGATGGACTCGCCGAAGACCGCGGCGCCGAAGACCAGGGGCGCGATGGGCTTCGCCGGAGGGGCCTCGCTCGAGGGCTCGGGCAGCGCCCGGTCGATCGCCTCGAGGACCTCTCCGGCGGCGGGTGCGGGCAGAGCGATCGCCTCAGGCTCGTTCGCGGCGGACGCCGCCTCCTCCCCCACCTCGGGGTCAGCCGCCATCGAGGGGTCCGGAGTCACGGGCTCCGCGCCCATGTTGTCCGCGATCGCGGCCGGGACCTCGGGCGCGCCGAAGTCCTCGTCGGGGAGGCTGAAGGGGTCGTCGGCGCGGGAGACGGAGGGCCCCTCCATCCAGCCGGGCAGTGAGCTCGTCACCCCGTCGGAGGGCTCCGTTCCCGCGCGGCCGCCCGGTGCGTCGGCCTCCTTGGGCTTCTCGGCCTCGGGCTCGGGCTCAGCGCCCGGGACCTCGGGGCGGGGCGGGGCAGGGCGAGTGATGCGCTCCACCAGCGCCCGATCCACGGAATCCAGTCCGCCCTCGGGGGCGCTCGGCGCCGGGTCGTCCCGGACAAAGGCGCGCGTCGCGGGCGCCGGGGCCGCCGTCGGGGGCGCCTCCTCCACCTCGAGGGCGGTGATGCCGACACGGTCCGCCAGGAGCCGCGCCTCGCGGATCAGCCTGCGGGCCGCCGGGCGCTCGATCGAGAGGTCCTCAGCGACCGTGTCCGGGGTCCTCGACAGCAGCGCCGAGAGGTCGCCGCAGCCCCGGGAGCGAAGGCGCTTCAGGGAGCTGGGACCATCCGCGTGGAGGGTGCAAAGGAGGGCGAGGGCGTCCATCGATACGACGTGCGGCAGATCAGGAAGGAAGGGCGGACGGTCGGTCGGAGGAGGTCACAGCAGGGGCCGACTCCGGGGCGGGCGGACGGAGCTCGTACTCCTTGAGGTCCGCGGTCGGGGTGCGCCCCACCTCGAGCGCCATGATCTCGTCCGCGAGGGCGTCAAAGTCCGCCGCGGCGCGGCAGCCGGGGTCGAGCTCCTGGACCGGGAGACCGAGGGCAGGCGCCTCTCGCAGGCGCACGCTCGTGCGGATGACCGTGTCGAACAGCGCGCGCCCGAAGCGCGAGTGGAGCGCCACCAGGAGCTCGCGCGCGAAGCGGGTCCGGCGGTCGAACATGGTGCCGACCACGCGAAGCTGCGGCGAGCGGCCCTGGTTCTCCGCGACCTCATCCAGGACCTTGAGGGCCTGGATCGCTCCCTGCAGGGCGAAGGCCCCCGTCTCGACGATGAGCAGGGTGTGGCTGCTCGCGTACAGCGCGTTGGCGCACAGCACGCCGTCCGCGCGGGGGGAGCAGTCCAGGAGGACGTGGTCGAAGCGAACTCCTGCGCGGTGGGCCTCCTCGAGCGCCAAGGCGAGCCGACGCTCGGGGTGGATCAGGCGCCCGCTGACCTCCTCGAACTCCGCGAGGCGGGGCTCCGAGGGCAGCAGGGTGATGCCGCCCGGGGCGGGGGCCACCGCCTCGGAGAGGCTCGCGTCCCCGAGGAGCACGTCCGTGACCGTGGGTCGGTCCGGGGAGCACCCCAGGCCCATGGTCGCGTGGGCCTGAGGGTCGAGATCGACCAGCAGCACCCGCTCACCGCGTGCGGCGAGCGCTCCCGCCAGGTGAACGGCGGTGGTGGTCTTCCCGCATCCGCCCTTCTGGTTCACGAAGGCGTATACGGGAAACCGGGCTGCGTACGATTCCTCCATGTGCGGCTCCATCATCCGAGGAGCGGCGGGCGATGGCGTGCGATTTCACGGGGAGAATCCCAGGGTCCTCGAAATGAGGGGTGACCGGGGCCGGGAGCCGCACGCTGCCCAGGCCGGAGGATGCCCCAACTGGGCGCCCTTCGCCACCCCTAGCGGAGGGCCCGACGGGCCTTCACGTAGAAGGGCGTGGTGGTGCGAGCGTGATCCATGGGCCCCCACGCGGCGACCTTCGTGATCGCCTTGGCGGCGGCGCTCTCGGGGAACGAGAGCACCGCGGGTCGACGCAGCTGCACCGCCTGGGAGACCACGGGGTCCGCGGGCACCCATCCGATCAGCTCAGGGGCGTGCCCCAGGAACTTGTGCGAGGCCCCGCGGAAGCGATTCCATGCGTCCATGGCCAGGCGCTCGTCCGGCGCACGGTTGACCACAAGGCCCACCCGGATCTCAGGGTTCACGAGCTTGGCCCGCTTGTAGAGGGCGTAGCCGTCCGAGAGCGCCGTGACCTCATGATTGGTGACCAGGACGAGGGTGCTCGCCGCCGCCAGGTGCGCGACCGTGCTGTAGCTCAGCCCGGCTCCGTGATCGATCACGATGAGGTCGAAGTCGTCCTCCAGGGGGCGAAGCGCCTTGAAGAGGCGGTCGAGCTCGCGACGGGTGGGGTCGATCAGGCACTGGCGGCCCACGCCGCCTGCCAGCAGCTTCAGCCCGTGGGGCCCCTCGACGAGGGCCTCTCGGGCGGAGACGGTGCCCTCCATGACGTGCCCAACATCGTGGGGAGGCGCGAGCCCGAGGAGGAGGTGAGCGTTCGCCAGCCCTGCGTCGAAGTCGACCAGCAGAACCCTCTCCCCCCGGCGGGCCCGGAGCAGGGCGAGGTTGGAGGCGATGACGCTCTTCCCCGTCCCCCCCTTGCCGCTCGCGATGCAGACCACCCGCGCCGTGGACGTGGCCGCGATCCCGTCCACCAGCCGAACCCGCTGGTCCTGGGTGGACGGTGCGCCCGCGGCAGCCGTGGCCCGGGCGGCGGTCGCGGCCTCGGGGGCCGCCACGGTCCTGGTGCGCTCCGCGACCTCGGTCGATGCCCCTGCCCCATCCTCCTCGGGCTTGACCCGATCGGGTGCCGGCGGAGCGGGCGCCGTCTCGCGGGACACGCCGTTCTCGGGGTCGAGGGTCTCCGGGGTCAGAAGCCCACGCTGCTCCTGATGGCGGCGCAGCAGTCCCTCGATGCGCTCGTTCCCCGACCAGCCATCGGTCACCCCACCCCCGGCCTGGACCCGGGCGGTGCCGCCCGAGTGTTGGGCCTCGGCTTCCGGCTCAGCGCCTCCATCCTTCCCTCCGGTCAGGGGCCGGGAGGCCGCCGCATCATGCTGCTTGGCCTCCTCTCTCCGCCGCGCCTCCTCTGCCGCCGCCGCGCGCTTCTTGCCGCGTCGAAATCCCCGCAGCCGGGCGAACTGGAAGCGATTGAGCATGAAGGAAGCGAACAGAAACGACGGAGGGAGAGGTCTCCGGTGTCGACGCCGGAGGAGAGGCCGCGTCGACTCGAGATCAGGGCCGCAGGCAGCCCTGCGGGGCGGATGGTCAGTCAGGCGAAGCGGGAGTCCTCGCCGATTCGATGGAGTTTGAGCACGTTGGTGCTCCGGGCGAAGCCTACAGGCACGCCACCCACGAACACCACACGGTCTCCCATCTTGACGATCTGGCGGGCCAGAAGCAG
Source organism: uncultured Planctomycetaceae bacterium (assembly GCA_964511565.1). Classification (GTDB taxonomy): domain Bacteria; phylum Planctomycetota; class UBA1135; order UBA1135; genus Saltatorellus. The sequence goes on along the minus strand of CAZEFP010000056.1, from coordinate 4,978 downwards.
GTCCGCAGCCGTATCAATCATCGCCTCGAGGGTCGGTTCCTGGCGGAAGAGCAGGGGGCGCACGTGGGCCAGCACGGCCATCTGCCGGACGCTATCGGGCCTGGGGCTCAGGGCCACGATCTCCGCGTCGGGGCGGAACCTGGAGAGCAGCCGGACCGTGTTTCCGGTCTCCGAGAAGCAGACGATGCGGTCCACATCGACCTGATTGGCCACGTGGACGGCGGCCATGGCCGTCGCGCGGGAGAAGTAACTCTTCTCCGGAGCGGCCGACAGCCGGGGCCGGCGGGCGTAGATCCCCGACTGCTCTGCAACCCTCGCGATTCGGGCCATCGTCGCCACGGCCTCCCTGGGGTGCTTGCCCACGGCGGTCTCCGCGGAGAGCATCACGGCGTCGGTCCCGTCCAGGACCGCGTTGGCCACGTCCGTGACCTCCGCGCGGGTCGGACGGCCTGCCTCGATCATCGACTCGAGCATCTCCGTCGCGGTGATCGAGTAGACCCCGGCGAGGACCGCCCGCCGGAGGATCTCCTTCTGCACCAGGGGCAACTGCTCGAGGTCGAGTTCCACCCCGAGGTCGCCTCGCGCGACCATCAGTCCATCGGTGGCCTCGAGGATGGAGTCCAGGTTCTTCAGCGCCGCCTTGCGCTCGATCTTCGACACCAGCTGGATCCCCGGGGCGAGCCCGCGGATCTCCTCGAGCTCGCTCGCGTTCCCGACGAAGCTGATCCCGAGCATGTCGACGCCGAGCTCACACGCCAGCTTGATGAGCTCCCGGTCCTCGTCCGTGGGAAGGTCGTAGCGCACGTTGGAGTCGGGCAGGTGCACCCCCTTGCGGTTCCCCACCGGCCCGGCCCGGAGCACGCGAGCCTCGACCGACTCGTCCCCCACGCTGATGGCCTCGAGGAGCACCTGGCCATCGGCGAGGACGATGCGGTGTCCGGGCTCCACGGCCTCGAGCAAGTCGTCGACCCCGACGAGGACCTCGCCGGGTCCCGCCATTCCCTGGCCGGGCTTCACCTGGACCACGTCCCCGTCGTGGAGGGCGATGGCGTCACCGGGGAACATCCCCGTCCGCATCTTCGGGCCGGGGAGGTCCGCGAGCACCGCCACCGGGGTCATGAGGGCCGTGGAAGCCTCCCTGATCTTCTCCATGCGACGACGGTGGTCGTCCGCCGAGCCGTGGCTGAAGTTCAGGCGCGCGACCGACATTCCAGCCTCCACCAGCTCGACGATCAGGTCCTCGGAGGCCGGACCGATGGTGGCCACCACCTTCGTGAAGCGGGGCGGCTCCTCACGCTGCGAGGAGGTGAGGAAGCGGGCGGGGAGTCGCCGGCGACGCGGCGATTGGGCTGTCTGCATGGATCAGAGGGGCGGGGTGCCGCGCGCCGCCGGAGGAGCGGCGTCGCGATTTCGGGGCGAGACTCTATCGAGTCCCTCTCCGAATGCGTGGCTCAAGCCGAGGCTTCGAAGATCAGCTTCGGGATTTCCTGGTAGGCCGGGAAGCGCTCCAGCGCGGCCTTCGAGAACAGGAGCTTCCCGTCGACCGTCACCTCGAACCGACCACCGCTCCCCTCCACGAGGGTCACGCTGGCTCCGTCGAATGCGCTCGAGAGTTCAGCGGCCAGACCGGCCGCTTGGGGAGCGTAGTTTCACTGGGTGCAGTACTCGATCGAGACGTCCATGGTCCTTGGAGGGCTGGGCCCGGTTGAGACGCGGGCTGGTTGATGGTGCAGCGAGGCATGAGCGGGCCTCCAACGGTCGCCGTCGGGCCTGGCTCGGGCTGGGATTGGATCAGAGTTGCGGGGTGAGAGCCACGACCGAGGGGGCGTAGTCGGGCAACACTTGGGGTGAGGGGCGCCGGAGCCATATGTGCCAATTCGCCGCATCAGGCCTACCTCCCCCGCTGTTAACGATCTCCAAACGAATCCACTTCCCGATTCTGGAACCCAGGCTCCGAGGCGTCCGTCACTCTTCCTGAACTCCTGCGCGCTCGCATCCCCGCTCACGCCCGTACCGGTCGAGCGTGGATCCCCCGGGCCGCCCTTCCGCGACTCACCCTCTTCCCACGCATGATCCTTCCCATCACCCGCGCCGCGCTGGCTGCCTCGCTCCTCGCCAGCCCCCTCGCCGCCCAGTCAGCGATGCAGCCGACCGAGGTCACGTCGAGCCCCGACCCGCTCCTCGAGAATTGGCGCACGGACCACGGCGATTCCTGGCGACTGCTCACCAACCGGAGCACCGGCACCGTCGAGATGCTCTTCGGCGGCCGCGCCCTGTCGCCCTTCGAGCCCGACACCAACGAGCCCGCCGCCTGGTTCACCCTCGCCCGCTACTGGGTCGAGCAGACCTATCAGATGCACGGGGTCGAGTCCGACCAGCTCGTCGAGGAGCGCTTTCGGTTCATGCCCCTCGGGCGGGTGAACTCCACAGACAAGATCACGGTGCGATTCGAGCAGGTCGTCAACGGAGTCCCGGTGGAAGACGGGGCCGTCAACGTCCTCTTCGACACCAGCGGTCGCCTGCTCTCGGTGCACTCCACCGCGGCGCCGACGCTGACCCAGCCCGCCGGCAAGCCGACCACCGGCGCCGGCTTCGCCGCCCTCGTGGCGGCCCGCGCCTTCAAGGACGAGTTCGGGGTGCAGCCGAACCAGATGGGTGAGGCCCGCCTCGTCCACGCGCACTCCGAGCGCGGCGAGGTGAAGACCTGGGACCTCGCCTGGGAGGTCGACGCCACCTTCGACAACGGCGAGGACCAGCCCATCGGCCGTCGCTACTCGATCGACGCGACGGGCCGGGACGTCCTCAAGAGCGAGAACACCATCCACAACTTCGACGTCTTCGGGACGATTCGTGCCAACGCGACGCCGGGCCTCACCGCCGACCGCAGTGCCAACCCGCCGGTCCCGATCGCGATGCCGCGGACGCGCATCACGAGCAGCGCGGGCACCGTGGAGACCGACCGCGACGGGAACTTCAACATCACCGGGGTGAACACCCCCATCGACCTGACCGTGGACTACTTCGGTGAGTTTACGAACGTGAACAACGACACGGGCGCGGACTACACCATCACGTTCCAGAACGTCCAGCCGAACCAGCAGAACGACCTGCTGATGAACCCGAGCCCGTCCCAGACCCTCACCTCTCAGGCGAACGCACAGCTGCACATCAACGTGCTGCGCGACTACATCCGCGACACGTTCCCGACGGACCCGACCGCGGACTTCCGCGCGACGGCCAACGTCAACCTGAGCAGCAACTGCAACGCCTTCTTCAACGGCTCGTCGACGAACTACTACACCGCCGGCGGCGGGTGCAACAACACCGCCTTCAGCACCGTCGTGGCCCACGAGATGGGTCACTGGCTCAACCAGCGCTACGGCACGGGGAACGGCAACGACGGCATGGGCGAGGGCAACGCGGACGTGTTCGCCATGTACTGCTACGACGACAGCGTCGTCGGGCGCTTCTTCACCACCGGCGGCGGCTCCGTGCGAAACGGCACCAACACCCGCCAGTTCTGCGGCGACAACAACCCGGGCTGCTACAGCGGCGTTCACGCCAACGGCGAGGTCTGGATGGGCGCGGCCTGGAAGGTCCGCGAGAACCTGAACGCCAGCCTCGGCAACGCCGCGGGCGACCTTGCGGCGGACTCCCTCTTCCTGGGGTGGCTGAACAGCTACAACCAGACGCAGATCCGCTCGATCATCGAGACCCAGTGGCTGACGCTCGACGACGACGACGGCAACATCAACAACGGTACGCCCAACTACGCGGCGATCGACCAGGGCTTCACGGCCCAGGGCTTCCCCGGATTCGAGCTGGAGCTCATCACGATCAGCGACGTGACCGCCCTCGGCGACACGCCTGACGAGACCGGCCCCTACACGGTCGAAGCTGACGTCATCGCCAACTTCGGCGGCGCGATCACCGGCGCGGAGCTGCGGTACCGCGTGAACGGGCTCGGCGGGTTCCTCTCGCTCCCCATGACGAACACGACGGGTGACACCTTCGCCGCGGGCATCCCCGGGCAGATCTCACCGTCGCGCGTCGAGTACTACGTGAACGCCACCGAGTCGGGGGGGACCGACAAGTCGTTCCCCGAGGGCGGCGAGAGCGCTCCCCTCACGTTCCGGATCGGGGACATCACCCCGATCATCGTCACCGAGTTCGAGGCGGGTGCTGACGGGTTCGTCGGCGGCGCCCCGGGTGACACGGCCACCACCGGTCAGTGGACGCTCGGCAACCCGATCGGCACCGCCGCCCAGACCGAGGACGACCACACCGCGGTTGGCGTCAACTGCTGGTTCACCGGCCAGGGTTCGCCCGGCGGTAGCCTCGGTGAGAACGATGTGGACGGCGGCATCACCACGCTGCTCAGCCCGGTCTTCGATGCGAGCGGCCTGAACTCGATCGAGGTCAGCTACTGGCGCTGGTACTCCAACACCGAGGGCGCGTCCCCGAACGCCGACATCTTCGAGGTCGAGGTCAGCGCCAATGGTGGAGCCACCTGGGTCGATGTGGAGACCGTGGGTCCGACCGGAGCTGGCACCGATGGCGGCTGGATCCAGGCGAGCTTCGAGCTCACGTCCATCGTGACTCCGTCGGCGAACATGCAGCTCCGCTTCATCGCCTCGGACCTCGGCAACGGCTCGATCGTGGAGGCGGCCATCGACGACATCGAGATCGTCGGGCTCGGAAGCTCGATCCCTGACCCCGTGCGCTACTGCACGGCCAACCCGAACTCCACGGGCCTCCCCACCCGAATCGACTTCAACGGGAGCGTTCGGATCTCCGAAGACGACTTCTTCCTGAGCGCGACGAACATGCCCAGCGGGTCGTTCGGCCTGTTCTTCTTCGCTGCGGCAATCAATGTATACAATGTTCGATAGGCCGTCACTGTTGTCGTTGTCGTTGTTGTCGGTGGAAGACGATACCAAACGCAGTGCCTCGGCAACTTCCGTGACGGAGGACTCGG
>CAZEFP010000055.1:0-11041 GCA_964511565.1 uncultured Planctomycetaceae bacterium | reverse complement strand
CCAAGGCAGCCCCGCGCATGGAGAGCTCGTCATCACCGGCGAGCTCGGCGTCCAGGGCGGCGCGCGCTCGGTCCGTCGCCTCCCCGCTCAGGCACATCCAGAGCTCGGGGCTGATGGCTCGCCCCGCCGCGCGGCGCTCGTCCACGAGGTCCAGCGCCATCCGGCCAAGCTCGGGGTCCACGCGGCCGTCGAATCCCGAGACGCGCCAGAGGGGCGCTCCGATGAAGAGCGCCTTCACGCAGAGCTGGCGCCAGGCCACCTCGTCCAGCTGCGCCGCCGGATAGGCGGTGTCGCAGGCGTTCGCCTCGAAGACGCTCATCATGTTCGTGCGGCAGCCCTCGCCGGCGCGCCAGCGGAACCGCTCCGGAGCGGGCAGGAACTGCAGGCTGCGGTACAGGGCGCACAGCTCGCCCTCGTCGGCGTAGCGGAAGGCCTCCTCGATGGCAGAGGGCAGGCCCTCGTCGTCGGCCATGGCCCGGGCGAGGATCAACCGGACGCGGACCGCCTCGAGCCCGGTCCACCGCTCGGGGTTCCACCCGGGCACGAGGTCGCCCGCTGTGGCGCAGGCCTCGGGCGAGGGCGCGAGGCCTGCCCGTGGCGCGAAGCGGCTCGCCAAGGAGAGCGTCTGGGCGAACTGCGCGTTGCTCGGGCCGCCGCTCGAGAGCTTCGCAGCCTCTGCGTCGGACCACTCGACGGCCTTCCCATGGCCGCCGGCGGCGAGGGCCCTGCGGATCCATCGGTCCGCGGCCTGAAGGGTGTCAGTCATCGGAGGGGCTCGCGCTCGTCGCCGCCTTGGCCGGGACCCCCTCGAGGAGGGAGAGCGCCATGAAGGCCGTGGAGGCGTTGATCAGGTACTGGGTGTCGAGGAAGTCGCTGGTGGACCCGTTCTCCCGCTGGGTCTTGATGAGGTGCGGCCGAAGGAGGCCATGGAGGGACTCTTGTTCCTCCTCGGGGAGCAGCGCGATCACCTTCGCCGCGTAGTAGTGGGCGAAGAAGTAGAAGTACCCCGCGTTCGCGTGGAAACCCTCGTGGGGAATGGGTCGGAGCCGGGCGTGATCGAGGTAGCGGTGCTCGCGGAAGAAGGCGTCGAGCCCCTCCCTGAGCACCTCGTCGGTCACCCGCTTGTCCCCCATCAGGCGGCGGCACCAGTTCCCGACCTGGGTCCGGCCCAGGCTGCCCTCGATGCGGTTGATGTGCTCCACGCCGCCCATGCGCGTCACCGGGTCGAGGTCGTAGCTGTAGACGCCCCCCGGGACCACGCACATGTCGAGATAGCGCTGCGCGCGCCGGATCACCTCGGCGGGCACCTCGACCCCGACCGCTCCCGCCCGGGCGAGGGTCGGGAGCACCAGCGCGGTGCAGAAGCTCGTCGCCCAGGTCGGCTGCTTGGTGAACGGAGGGTCGTCGTAGTACGCCCAGCCGCCCGACGTGGCCTGGTGGGACAGGAGCACGCCCATGAAGAAGCGGGCCCGCTCCAGGAGGGCGACGTTCCCGGCGAACCGCGGGTCCTCGAGGAGCTCGATGGTGGCCACCGTCCCGTAGAGGGCCGTCCAGACGTAGTCGATGTCCCAGTCGCTGTCCCGCGCGGGGAACGGCGTGTTGACGAGCCAGCCCACCGCCGCGTCGAGCGCGACGCGGCGCTCGGGGGTCTCCTCGGCCGTCCGCAGGGCCATGCAGGCCAGAGCCTGGCTCGCCATGCGCCAGGACTTGAAGGAGTTGAGCGCGTAGCCCTCCTCGAAGAGTTGAGGGGCGTTATCACCCCAGGAGCCGTCCGGGTGCTGTTCCGCGACGAGGTACCCGATGGCGCGCTCGGCGGAGGCGATGGCCAGCTCGCGGGACATGGTCCGCGGAACGGGCGGGCGCTCCTGCGCCGCCACGGGCACGACCTCCCGGTCGGAGTCCTGCTGGGCCGCCGCCGGGACCGCGGGGACCGCCGCGGCCATGAGGACCAACGCCAGGATCATTCGGTGACCCCGCTCCCATCCACGCCGGCCGCCTCGGCCTCGGCCTCGGCCTTGCGAGCCGCGCGGCGATCGCGCTCCGCCTTCATCCGCTCACGGGCCTGGGTGCGCTCCTTCTCGGTCTTGCGCGCGGCCTCCTTGGCCTCACGCTCGGCGGCCTTCGCCTTCGACACGTCGAGTTCACCGCGAAGCGCGACCCTGGCGGCCTTGGCCTCGGCCGATGCCAACTTGGCCTCGGCGGCCCGCACCGCCTCGGAGAGCTTCTCCATCCGGGCGGGGAGCTCGCTCTCCACCACCACCACCTGCTGCAGCTCGGCCTGCTCGAGCCGGGCCTTGGCCGTGGCCACCGCCACCTCGTTGCGGCGGATGATCTCGTCCTTCGCGCGGGCCTCGGACTCCTCCTCGAAGATCTCCAGGATCCCCAGGAGGTCCGTCTCCGCCTTGCGCAGCCCCTCGCGCGCGCGGCCGAGGCTGAGCTCCGTCTCGCCGATCGCGACCTTGCGCTCCATGTCGTCGAAGCGTCGCCGCGCCGCCTTGGCGGAGCCAAGCGCCGCCCGCGCGGACCGGATGGCCTCGGCGGCGTCCGCGGCGTTGGCCGCCGCCTCCATCTCCGCGAGCTCCCGCTCGGACACCTTCATCCGGAACTCCAGGGAGGCCATGGCGTGCGCCTCCTCGGCGGCGCTCACCCGCTTGCGAAGCTTCTCCATGGAGACCTTCTTGGGCGCGGCCACCTCCTCGACCTCGAGCGTGGACTCTGCGGCCCCATCGGTCGTCTGACAGGCGGTGAGGGCCAGCAGGAGGCAGGGCAGGAGGGAGGGCAACCAGAGCTTCATGGGGTCTCCAGGCGTGGATATCGGCGGGCGCGGCGAGGGCACTCCCCACCGGCGGGAATCATGATGGCCCTGCGCATCGACACTGCAACGCGCATTTGGGAGACTCCTTGCCGCTTTCGGCCTTCTCCCGTCGCGATCCCCCACGCCGGCACCTCTGTCCAGCCGGCCCACCCCGCGAGCCCACCATGACACACGGCGTCTTCAGAGTCCCGACCCCCGAGAACGAGCCCGTCCGCGCATACGCCCCGGGGAGCCCAGAGCGGGCAAGCCTGGCCGCGACCGTGGCCTCCATGTCCGCCGAGACGATCGAGATCCCCCTGATCATCGGTGGCGAGGAGGTGCGTACGGGCAACACGGTGGACGTGGTCATGCCCCACAAGCACGGGCAGGTGATCGCCAAGGCCCACATGGGCGGGGCCGCCGAGGCCCAGCGGGCCATCGACGCGGCCGAGGCCGCCCGCGGGGCCTGGGCGGGGCTCCCGTGGGAGGAGCGCGCCGCCGTCCTTCTGCGGGCCGCCGACCTGCTCGCCGGCCCCTGGCGGGACAGGATCAACGCCTCCACCATGATCGGCCAGTCCAAGACCAGCCACCAGGCCGAGATCGACGCCGCCTGCGAGATGGCGGACTTCTTCCGCTTCAACGCCCAGTACGCCACCCAGCTCTACGAGGAGCAGCCCGGCTCGGCGCCGGGCCTTTGGAACCGACTGGAGCACCGGCCCCTGGACGGCTTCGTCCTGGCCATCACGCCCTTCAACTTCACCTCGATCGCGGGCAACCTGCCCACCGCGCCGGCCCTCATGGGCAACACGGCCCTGTGGAAGCCCTCCACCACCGCGCTCCTGAGCAACTGGTACACGATGAAGCTCCTGGAGGCCGCGGGCATGCCCCCGGGCGTCATCAACTTCGTCCCCGGCAGCGGGCCGGCGATCGGCGGCGTCGCCATCCCCGATCGGCGCCTTGGCGGCGTGCACTTCACGGGCTCCACCGCCACCTTCCAGCACATCTGGAAGACGGTCGGGGACAACGTCCAGGGGTACGGCCAGTACCCCCGGCTCGTGGGAGAGACCGGCGGCAAGGACTTCGTCTTCGTGCACCCCTCCGCCTGCGGCGCCCGTGAGGTCGCGGTGGCACTCGCCCGCGGCGCATTCGAGTACCAGGGGCAGAAGTGCTCCGCCGCGAGCCGCGCTTACGTCCCCAAGAGCCTCTGGCCGGCGGTCTCGGAGGAGCTGGCCGCCATCGTCGGCGAGATGAAGATGGGCGACGTCGCCGACTTCACCAACTTCCTCGGCGCCGTGATCGACGCGCGCTCCTTCGGCAAGCTCAAGGAGGTCATCGACCGCGCCAACGCGGAGGCCAACGTCGAGGTCCTGATCGGCGGCACCTGCGACGACTCGGAGGGCTACTTCGTGAGCCCGACGGTGGCCGTGGTGCAGGACCCCAAGCACGACCTCATGCGCACCGAGTTCTTCGGTCCGCTCCTCGCCATCTACGTCTACGACGACGCCCGCGTGGAGGAGACCCTGGAGCTCTGCGCGACGACCTCACCCTATGCCCTCACCGGCGCGATCTTCGCCGATGACCGCTTCGCGGTCCGCCAGGCCGTCGACGCCCTCCGGTTCGCCGCGGGCAACTTCTACATCAACGACAAGCCCACCGGCGCGGTGGTCGGGCAGCAGCCGTTCGGCGGCTCCCGTGCGTCGGGCACCAACGACAAGGCCGGATCGATCCTGAACCTGTTGCGCTGGGTGAGCCCGCGCACCATCAAGGAGACGTTCGCGCCCCCCACCGATTGGCGCTACCCGTTCCTCGGGGAGTGAGCGGCGGCGCCGCTCGCCCCTGATCCGCCCGCGGTCACCCGCGCGCCCGCTCCACCACGGGGCGGGCGCGGTCCTGTTCAGGCGGGTCGGCGGGCGATCACGTCGACGATCATCGGCGAGAAGAGCAGCGCGTCCGGGTCGCTCCCCAGGGCCGCCCACTCCTCGTCGAAGCGGGCCACCTCGGCCTCGCTCATGAGCCCCTGCTCGGCGTACTTCCGCACGAACGTCGGGAAGAAGGCGTCGAGCCAGCGGAAGACCGCCGAGTCGCCGTTCCCCGCCCGGACCGTCGGCGTGACCTCCAGGAGGTCGAATCCCGCGCGGCGGATGGGGCCGGGCAACCGCGCCGCGACCCAGGGGTCGCCTCCCGCGCCGCGATAGAAGGCGCGGGTGGCCCGGATGGCCGCCTCGAAGCCGGCGCTCTCAGGAAAGACCGAGACCCCCTCATGGTTGTAGTCCTGGATCACCAGGACGCCCCCCGGACGCAGGGCGCGGTGGAGCTTGCGGAGAACGGCCTCGACGTCGCCCAGGAAGCTGAACACCCAGCGGCTGAAGATGCAGTCGAAGCGCGCCTCACCCAGCTCGGCGTCCTCGATGCTGGTCTGAACGAACTCCACCGGGGCGCCGTACTCCCGGGCCTCGAAGGCCGCCCTCCAGACCGGTGACTCGTCCAGCCCCACCACGTGTCCGGTGGGGCCGACCCGCTCGGCGAGGTCCCGTGTGACGAACCCAGGACCGGCGCCGAGGTCGAGCACCGTGGACCCTGTCCCCACGCCCGCGCGGTCCAGGGCCGCGACCGCGAGGTCGCGCCAGACCTCGTGCTGGGCCTCCAGGCGCTGGAGCTCACGGTCGTTGGTGCCCAGCAGATACTCAGGGGTGTCCGACATGGCCGAAGCGTACTATCGCTCCCCCGTGGAAGGGCACCCTCGACCTCAGCAGCCGGCGAATCCTCGCCAGGGCAAGGAGCTCTCCTTCGATGATCACTCGAGGGATGCGGCGGGGCTGGTGTACGTCTATCCGGTGGTGTCACGGCGCTCCGGGGGCGTCTCCGTGGGGATCAACCTGAACCCCAACAACGCCTGCAACTGGGCGTGCGCGTACTGCCAGGTGGAGGGGCTCGTGCGGGGGGCGGCGCCCCAGATCGACCTCGAGCTCCTGACGCGGGAGCTCGACGGGTTCCTCGGGCTGGCCATGACGGGGGCCTGGATGGAGGCGAATGCCCCGGCGGGCGCGCGAAGCATCACCGACATCGCCCTCTCGGGGAACGGCGAGCCCACCACCTGCGGCCAGTTCCCGGAGGTGATCGAGCGGGTGATCGAGGCGCGGGAACGCGCCGGACTCCAGGTGCCCATCGTCCTGATCACCAACGGCTCCCGCGTCCACCTGGATCCGGTCCAGCGGGGCCTGCGCGCCATGGCCGGCGCCGGTGGCCAGGTCTGGTTCAAGCTGGACCGCGCGACGGCGGCCGGCAGGGAGGCGGTCAATCGCATCCAGGGCGGCGCCGGCCGCGCCACCGAGCAGCTCGCCCTCGCGGCGGGTTGCTGCCCGACCCGGGTCCAGACCTGCATGTACACGGTGGACGGCGTGCCGCCGGCGGAAGCCGAGCTGCAGGCCTATCTCGCGCTCCTCCAGCGCGAGGTCGAGGCAGGGACCACCCTCGACGGCGTCACGCTCTACGGCCTGGCGCGCCCCTCCATGCAGCCCGGCGCCGAGCGGCTGGGGAGGGTCACTCCAGAGTGGCTCGAGGCGCTCGCAGAGCGGGTGCGGGAAGCCACCGCCCTCCCCGTGGCGGTGCACCCATGACCGAGAGCGACCGCCCTCGGCCCGGAGCGCCCCGGGCTGACCTCTCCTTCGACGACCACCGCCGCGACGGCGCCGAGCGCTCCATGGTCTACCCGGTCATGTCGCGCCGAGCGGGAGGCCTGAGCATCGGCGTCAACCTCAACCTCGGTCAGGAGTGCAACTGGGCGTGCGTCTACTGCGAGGTGGAAGGGCTCGTCCGCGGCGCGCCGCGGCCGGTGGACCTCCAGCGGCTGGAGGAGGAGCTCGACGGGGTCCTCACCGAGGCAGCCGGGGGTCGCTGGGGCGCGGACGGCCCCGCGAGGATCAAGGACATCTCCATCGCAGGGGACGGGGAGCCCACCCTCTCTCCGCAGTTCGCCGGCGCCGTGGAAGTCTGCGCCCGACTCCGAGTCCAGCACGGCCTCCAGGACCACGCCCGCCTGGTGACGATCACCAACGGAAGCCGCCTCCACGTGCCGGAGGTCGAGGCGGGCGCTCGCCGCCTCGGCGCCGCGGGGGGGAGCCTCTGGTTCAAGCTCGACGGCGGCACCTCCGAGGAACGCGAGCGGATCAACGCCGTGGCCATCCCGGACGAGCGGGTGGAGGCCAACCTGGTGCTGGCCTGCTCGGCTTGCGAGACGTGGATCCAGTGCATGGTGCTCGCGATGGACGGAGAGGGGCCCACCGACCGGGAGATCGACCACCGCGTCCGGATCGTGGAGCGGGCCCTGGCGGCGGGCGCGCGACCGGCCGGGGTGGTGATCTACGGGCTCGCGAGGGCCTCTCGGCAACCGGACGCCCATCGCCTCACCCCTCTCTCCCACGCCCGCCTCGAGGCCATCGCCGCTCGCTTCGAGGGTCTGCACCTGCCGCTTCAGGTCGTGGAGTGATTAGACTGTGGCAGCATGTCCGGTCCCACCGACGCCACGCCCAACCAGACCTCTCCGGCCCCCCTCGATGAGCTGCGCCGCGCCGTTCGCCGCGGAGACCTCGAGGTCGCCAGGACCCTGCTGGAGGTGGACCCCTCCATGGGGCGCGCGACCTCCCTGAGCGGTGGCTCGCTCCTCTTGGAGGCGGCGGAGCGCGAGCACGACGAGCTCGCGACGCTCTTCCTCTCCACCCGCGACCGCACCGGGGGTGAGGACCTCGACCTGCACGAGGCCTGCGCGCTCGGACGGCCGGGGGCCGCCAGGCGGGCCATCACCGACGATCCCCTTGCGGCGGAAGCCGTCGGGCCCGCAGGGTTCCTACCGCTCCACCGCGCCGCCTTCAGGGGCGACGCCGACTGCGTCATGCTCCTCCTGGAGACCGGCGCCGACGCGAGCGCGACCTCCGAGAACGCGGCGGGCCTCACGCCCCTCCACAGCGCCGTGGCCGGCCACGGACGAGCGCGCCCCGGCAGCGACCACGCTGCGGTCGTGCGGGCGCTCCTCGCGGGCGGCGCGGATCCCACAGCGGAGATGAACGGTGGATGGACCCCGATCGCCGCCGCCACCCGCGACGGTGACCGTGAGCTGGTCGAGGCGCTCGGTGGATCCACCGGCGCCTGAGGCGTTCGTGGAGCCGCCCGACGAGCACCCCCTCGACGGGGTCTGGGTGCCCCTCGACCCGGAGAGCCCCGACCTCGCGCGCCGACTCAACGAGGCAGCCCGCATGGGCGCGACGGGGGCGGTCCTCCCCTGGGAAGGGCCGCGCGCCCCAACGGTCCCCGAGCATCAGCATCTCCCGCTGCGGGTGGACCTGGGTGGCGCTCCCCTGCGCGACGGCGGACCCGCCATCTTCGCCGAAGCAGCCGACCTTCAGGCGGACCTCCTTGGCCTCTCGGTGCGCTCTGGAGATGAGGCGCTCCTGCGGGAGGGCCTGCTCACGGCCAGCCGACTGGACCTCGAGGTGGTGCTCTCGGTGACGGACGCGGTGGAGGCCTCCCTCGCGGTGACCCTGGCCCATGAGTCCGAGCAGGTGGTCGGCTTTCGCGTCGCGGGCTTCGACGAGGAGGCCCTGGACCAGCTCTCGTGCCGCGAGGACCTGGGCCTGCTGTGCAGCGGCCCCGAGTTCGCGAGCGCCTTCCGCCGGGGCGCTGGAGGCCTGGAGGGCTTCCCCGCCTCCCTCTCCCCCGCGGTCGGCCGTTGGCTCCTGGACCTCTGCCATCGGGAGGTGGATGTCGCCCTCGAGCTGGAGCGGCGGCTCCTGCGGTTCTTCGAGGGGCACCTGCGGCCGGCCGCCCGCCGCCTCACGGAGCCCGGCGAGGACCCGCGCGCTCGGGAGCTCGCGCTCCACGGCGCCGTGGGTGGCTGGGCGGAGCTTGGATCGGACGGGAGCGCGGGGAAGGTGGACCCCAACTCGCTCCGCGCCACCCTCCTGGAGCAGGTGCCCGAGCTCACCGCTCTGCTTCCCTGAGCCGGAAGCCCGCCGGTTCCATGAGCCGGAAGCCCGCCGGGCGGGGGATCCCCCATGAGGGGTTCGGGACCCGCCACCAGACCTCGACCTCGCGGCGCCCTCCGGTCAGACTCTTGCGCCTCCCCTGACCTCCATGCTCGCCCCGCTGCGCCTCATCCTCCTCGCCGTCGCCACGATCCCGCTCTTCACGTGCTGGCTCCTGGCCGTGCCCGTGATGTTGCTGGTCCCCGCGACCGAGAGCGTCCTACAGCCCATGTTGGTGGGCACCTGGGCGAGGGTTGTCCTTTGGATCATGGGCATACGGGTGAGGGTCGAGGGCAAGCCGCCCTCGGGCGGATTCTTCCTCGTGGCGAACCACCTCTCCTACGTGGACATCCCTGTCCTCCTCGCCCACCTCAACGGCCGCTTCCTCGCGAAGTCGGAGATCGCCTCGTGGCCCGTCCTCGGCTTCCTCGCCCGGGCGACCGGCACGCTCTTCGTCGACCGCAGCCGGAAGCGGGATCTCACCCGGGTCATCAGCGAGGTGACGGCCTTGATCCACCGAGGCCCGGGGGTCATCGTCTTCCCCGAGGCCACGAGCACGGACGGAGCGGCGATCCACGGCTTCAAGCCCTCGCTCTTCGAGGTCCCCGCGCGACTCGGCCTCGACGTCTCCTGCGCCGCGCTGCACTACGCCAATCCGCCCGGCGTTCGCCCCGCCTGGGAGTCGGTCTGCTGGTGGGGCGACGCCGAGTTCGCCCCGCATTTCTGGGAGTTCTTGAAGCTCCGCCGCACAGACGCCACCGTAACGTTCGGCCCCGCGCCCGTGGCTGCGGTGGGCCCCGAGGGGCCCCGAGATCGCAAGGCCCTCTCCGAAGCGGCGAGGGCGGTGATCGAGGGCATCTTCACCCCCTCCCGGCCCGCCGGCGACCGCGCCTGATCCTCGCCCGATGAACTCGACCGCCCACCAGCTCATCGAGGACAACCTCGCGATCCTGCGACAGGGGCGGGAGTTGATCGACGGGGTGGACGTCGAGACGTACGCCGAGGCGAGGGCGGACCTCGGCCTCTCGGGCCTCGGGCCCCACGTCAGGCACGTCACGGACTTCTACCTCCGCTTCCTCTCGGCCTTCGAGGGGGAGCTGGAGCCGGGCAAGACGCGGCGCATCGACTACGACGCCCGGGAGCGAGACCCGCTGACGGAGTCGAGCCCCGACCACGCCCGAGAGGTCCTGGCGCGGATCATGGTGGGCCTGCGTCGCCTGGAACCCGGCATGGAGGCGTGCCGGCTCGAGGTCCGCGGGGACGACTCCGAGTGGATCGAGAGCAACCTCCGCCGCGAGCTCCTCTCCCTCCTGGGGCACACGATCCACCACTACGCTCTGATGGCGGTGGTGGTCCGGGCGAGCGGTGGCGAGCCGCCCGCCGGATTCGGCGTCGCCCCCTCCACCCTCCGGCACTGGGAAGAGCAGGGTGCCGCGGAGGCCTCTGCCGTGAGCGCGTGTGCACGCTGACCTGGATCCACGACGCCAGCGAGGCCGTTCCCTCAGCGGGGTACCGGCTCTGGTTCAACCGCGATGAGCTCCGGTCGCGGGGGCCGGAGGAGCCCCCGCGCCTGGAGGTGGCACCCAGCGGCGTGCGCTACATCGCGCCCGCCGACTCGGATGCCGGGGGCACGTGGATCGCGGTGAACGAGATCGGCATCACCGTGGCCCTCCTCAACGGCTATCGGCATCCCCGGGGCGAGACGCGCGAGGAGTGGACGAGCCGCGGTCACCTCGTGCGTGAGCTCGCAGGGATCCGGAGCATCACCGAGGCGTGGCGACGCCTGGCCCCGAGTCGACTGAGCCCCTTCCGCCCCCTGGTCCTCGCGGTGCTGACCCCGACCCAGCCGGCCCTGATCGCGCGCTGGGACGGGCGGGACGTGAGCCTCGACCCGCGGGGCGAGCGGCAGCTCCCCGTGACCTCCTCGAGCTACGAGCAGTCGGAGGTCCAGGTTCGGCGCCGCGCGCTCTTCAGCGACCTCGTCCGCACCGACCCCGGGAGCGGCGTGCCCGTCGACGCCGATGACCTCGAGGCCTTTCAAGCCTGGACGCCGAGGGCCGGCCCGGACGCCTTCAGCCCGTCCATGTCGCGCCCTGATGCAGCCACGAGGAGCCAGTGCCAGGTCCAGGTCACCGCGGGCGAGGTCGCCTTCCGCTACACCCCTGGGCCTCCGCACGAGACGGCGCCGAACGCCCCGTCCGGATCCGAGTACTCGCGACGCATCCGGAGC
>CAZEFP010000054.1:0-11090 GCA_964511565.1 uncultured Planctomycetaceae bacterium | reverse complement strand
ACGGCCGTCCCCGCGATCGTGGTCAGGAAGACGATCGCCGCCCAGGTGTACAGGTGCATGCCGAGGACGGCGGAGCCGTAGCCCGTGGGCTCTCCTTCCACGGGGGCGATGTGCAGGAGGATCTGCCGGACGGAGAAGGAGCCGCCCACGAGGGCGGCGCCGATGATCACGGCGGCGTGCTCCCGGCGGAAGCCGAAGGCGGTGTTCAGGGCCAGCCCGACCAGGACGCCGAGCATGCCCATGCGCTGCAGCAGGCACAGGGGGCAGGGGGTCTCGCCCAGCCCGTACTGGAAGTAGAAGGCGCCGACCAGCACGAGGGAAAGGCCCAGCATGCACGCGCTGTTCACGGTGTAGAGGAGCGGACGGTTCTCCATCAGAAGTTGAGCTCCAGGCCCGACGTCGTGTGGTGGAAGAACATGGCCACGCTCAGCGCCGTGCTGAGGGCGAGGCCCGCGAGGGCGGCGGAGCGCCGTCCGCGGATCACGCACGCGAAGGTGGCGAGGTAGCTCAGGAAGAGGAAGGCCATGGTGCTCGGGGGCCGTTGTGGGCTGGGGGGGGCGACCCCTCGACTCTAGCGATGGAGCGGAGGAGCCGAGGGCCGGGCCGGGTTCAGTCGGTCATTGGCCCTCGCCGGGGGGACCTCCCCCGACGTCGGGCTCCACGTGGACCAGGACCTCGTCGAAGGCGAGCTGGAGGGTCAGGCTCGCCTCGACCCCGTCGGCGATGTCGTGGGCCTGGACCGCATCGAGGGTCGGGTCGACGCGCACCGTGACGTCCGCCGTGCGCCGGGTGCCGTCCCAGCGACTGCGGACCTGGCCGATCCCCGCGACTCCCTCGACGGTCCTGAGCACCGCGACGAGCTCGCTGGGTGGCACGGCGGCACCGTCCACGAGGATCGGGACCGCCCGCCGGAAGAGCTGGAAAGCGAGCACGAGGACGAAGACCGCCACGGCGACCGCCAGCACGCGGTCGAGCCACGGGAAGCCGCGGGCGGCGATCTGCCAGCCGACGATGGCCGCGAGGGTGGTGGCCGTGTCGGCGAGGGTGTGGGTCGCGTCCGCGTGGAGCAGCTCGGACTCCAGCCGTCGGGCCTGGCGGTTCTGCCAGTAGGCGAGGCCCAGCTGGAGCACCATGACGCCGCAGGCGACCGCGAGGCTGAGCGGGCCGGTGGTCACCGGCTCGGCGGTCCCGCCGCGGAGGACGCCCAGGAGGATCTCGAGGGCCAGCACGCCCATCAGCGTGGCGAGCCCGAAGACGGCGAGGATCTCGAACTTCCCGTGGCCGTAGGGGTGGCCGTCGTCGGCGGGGGCCCCGGCCACCCGCATGGCGAACCAGGCCACGACGTTGTTCGCGAGGTCCGTGGCGGAGTGCATGGCGTCGGCGACCAGCACCCATGAGCCCGTCATGAGCCCCACGCAGAGCTCGGTCAAGGCGAGGGCCAGGTTGCAGAGGCCCTCGATGACGAGGACGCGCCTCACGTCGCGGGCTCGCTGATCGATGGCGGGGCGCTGCATAGAGAGAGGGCTAGCGCCCGGGAAGGTGGGCGGCGATCTCGTCTCCAGTGTCCAGGTTGGCGTCGGGGCCGATGGACCAGGCGCGGATTCCGCCGCCGGCCAAGGTCTCCGTTCGATAAGGAGCCCCGGAGAAGGGGTCCAGCTGGGATTCAATCCAGGACCGGGCCGCATCCGTCCCCTCGCGGCGCCCCATCAGGACGGCGGCGGCGAGGGTCGCGGTGGCGTGGACCGCCGCGGCGCTGTCGAACGCGCTGTGGACCGCGGGGAACAAGAACTGGGATCGCAGGGCGAAGGCCTCGTCGTGGAGAGCCAGGGTCGCCTCTCCCATGGCCGCCCGGCCCGAGAACCCGGGCTCGCTCGAGGCCGCGAGGGCCCCTGCGAAGGTGGTCAGGAAGACCCGTTGGTCGTTGCTCTCGAACAGCCAGAGCCCCAGCGAGGTGAGGGGAGAGGTCCACCAGTTGACCCCGCTCGGGTGGAGACCCCTCTCGAAGGCCCCCATGCCCAGGGCGCGCTCCTCCTGCATGACTCGATGGAGCGCTGCCTGCGCATCCAGGCCCTCGAGGTCCCCCTCGAACTCCGCGAGGTCGACCTCCGGCAACTCCGAGGCCACGGCCAGGAGGGCGTCGGTCGCCAGGCTGATCTGGAACATCCAGGTCAGCCCGTGGAAGAGGCCGGGGGCGCGCTCGTAGGCGCGGGCGGCGCAGAAGCCCTGGCGCAGGGCAGCGAGCGCACCGTCGGCGTCCCCGTCGATCGCGGCCAGCTTGGCGCTCCGGCCGAGGGCGCGCTGTGCTTCGATCACGAGCGCCACCGAATCGGGGATCGCGATCAGGTCGTCGCCCGCGAGCCAGTCGTCGATCCAGGCTCTCCCGTCGAACTGGCCGCCGGCGCACGCGTGCATCGCGCGCTCGAGGAGCTCGCCCGCGGCGGCGTGCTCGATCCGGGCGATCAGGAGGCGCCCCGCAGGCGGAGGCGCGGGAGGAGCGCCGAGGGCGATCAATGGCCGGTCGCCCAACCACAGGTCGTCGACGGATTGCCCCGCTTCTGCGGTCCGCCCATAGAGCGCGTCAAGGTCCTCGAGCAGGTCCCTGGGGAAGGGCGCGAGCTCGTCGTCGGGACGCTCAAGGAGCGCCGCCAGGGCCACCGGATCCATGATCCCAAGATCCCACACCGGGTCGTCACGCTCCGCTCCTTCCCACCAGGGGGAGGCGGTCGCAGCTGGCGTCTCGATGTCCGCCGCGGTCAACGGAGCGCCCGAGGCTACGATTGCGTCGAGCTCCCTCGCGATGTCGCGCTTCCAGCGGAGCACCAACACGCCGAGGGTGACGGCGGCCAACGTTGACAGGAGGGCTGCGAGGAGCGCGATGCGCTTCAGCGTGCTTCGTTGGGCTGGGGAGGGCATCTTGCCGGCGGGCGAAGGGAGGGGCCGGCCGCTGGGGACCGGAGCGGACCTCCACGCAGGAGGCCGTCGTTGGGCGGAGCGGCGCGGGGAGGGCGAGGCTATCGGGTCCGGCGGGCGATGGCGAGGTCTCGTCAGTGCCCCGGAGGGTACACCGCCCGGCCGTCACCGCAGCCCCGTCGCAGTAGCCCCGCCGCCGCAGTTCCGTCGCCTGGGATCCCCCGGCGCCGGCGCGCGGGAGCCTATTGCTCGGCGTTGTCCTGCCAGACCCGGGTCACCTGATCCCCATCGAGGCGAACCCAGGTGGTGGCCCGCTGGGTGTCCTCGTTGCCGCCCGCGAACACGAGCAGGACGGCCCCCTTGCGGGAGACCGTGCGCTCCCAGTCCCACGCGAGGAGCACGGCGCCATCGGCCTTCTGGATCCGGCGGCTCGGCTCCCCGAGGAGCTCGACGACGAAGGATTCGGATTCCCCCTCGGTGATCTGACCCAGGGTCTCGGCGCTGACATGGGTTCCGGTGGACTCCTTCTTCGAGCCGCTCGTGACGAGGCACGCGGGGAGCATGAGGAGGGCGAGGGCGACGCAGGCGAGGCGGTGCGTGTTCATGGTGGGTCGTCTGGAAGCGGATGGGCTGACCCGCCGCGGCGGGTCATGGCACCCTTACGGCGCTGGTGCCGGGCCATTGCAGCGAATCGGGCCGGAACGCGGGGGTCTTACGGTGCCTCCTTGGGTCCGCTTCCTCGCCCCGAAACACGCCGGACTTGAAGGCCTCGCGCTCGGACCACGGGGAGGGACGGCCCGCTGCGGCCGAGGCAGCCTTCCCCGGGGGGCGTCGGGGGCGCAGGATGGGGCCGTGATCACCCTCCTCCTCCCGACTCTCGTGCTGGGCGCCCTCGGCTTCGGCGTCGCCCCTCCCACCGACCCTGGCCCGGCGGTGGGGAAGGACCCGGCGCTGCGGGCGGAGCTCGCCTGGCGGACGCGCGCCGTGGAGGAGGCCTGGATGGGCACCGACGACCCCGAGCGTCGCAGCCGGGCGCTGCCCCACGTCGAGGAGGCCGTGCAGCGCTTCTTCCGGTTCGAGAGCGCCGCCGTGGGGGCCTCCCTGGGGGAGGCCCTCGCCGCCCTCCAGGGCCGCGACGCCGTGCACCCGCTGGACGCGGCCAGGGTGCACCCCGGCCGCCGGCTCGTTGACGCCGCCGAGCCCGGAGTCGACCTGGTGATCGGGTGGCTCTACGGCGAGAGGCCCGCGGCGCCCCTCGCCGTGGCGGTGCGATGCGAGGGCGTCCTCCTCGTCGGACCCGAGCAGGTCCAGCTGGGCCCGGACCCGTCCACGACCGTGACCTTCCTGTGGCCGGACCCGATCGGTGCGCCCGAGGGAGACCTCGTGCTCGACGTGTCGCTGAGTGTCGGGGCCGGGGAGCCCGTGGCGCGGGCCGTCACGCTGGCCCGTGTGCCAGGAATGCGGGAGCGGCTCGATGCCCTGGCGCAGCCGCTCTCCGAGGAGGCGCCCGCGCTGGAGGCCCGGACCCTCAAGGCGCGGCTCAAGCTGCTGGAGTCGCTCGCAGCGGGCTCCACGGAGGAGACGGACTTCCCCGCCGCGCGACTGCTGGCCGAGGCCGAGGCCATGACCGCCGCGGCGGCGAAGGGGGAGCCCTGGTTCGACGCCGGGGCTCGGGGACAGCACTGGCTCTCGGTGCCCGTGGGGCGACGGGCCGCGTCGGTCCGACTCCTCGTCCCGTCGAGCTACGACCCGGCGCGCCCCGGGCCCATCGTGGTCGCCCTCCACGGGATGGGGGGCAGCGAGAACATGTTCTTCGACGCCTACGGCGCTGGCCTCGCGGCGCGGCTCTGCGAGGAGCGCGGGTGGCTCATGGTCGCCCCTCGAGTGAGCCCGCTGGGGACCTCTGCGGAGGCCGTCCTGGACGGCCTGGAGGAGCGCCTGGCCTTCGACCGGGAGCGGGTCCTGCTCATGGGGCACTCCATGGGCGCGGGCGTCGGGCAGCGCCTCGTGTCCAAGCGCCCAGAGGCCTACCGCGCCTTCGTGGCCATGGGCGGCGGCAGCTCCCAGCGGGACCCCGCGCCCTGGTCCGCGGTCCCGCTCTACGCCACCGCCGGGGAGCGTGACTTCGGGCGCTCCGGGGTCGAGGCGCTCCACGCCTCCCTCGAGGGCAGCGGCGAGGCCGACCGGCGCCTCGTGATCGAGCCGGGCACCGAGCACCTCCTGATCGTCGCCGAGGCGCTCCCGGCGGCCTTCCAGTGGCTGGATCGCGTGCTGGGCGACTGACGCCCGGGGCGGCGCGCGCCGCGGCCGTCAGCGGGTCGAGCGGGGGCCGGTGGGGTCTCCGGCGAAGGGGTCCCGGATGAAGGGGTCGACCTGCTGGGCGAGGAAGCCCCTGGGGAAGGCGGCATCATCCAGGCCCGTGCGCTCGGGCCACTCGTCCCCGGGCGCGTAGTAGGTGCCGAAGAGGCGGTCGATCCAGGAGAAGTGGACGCAGAAGTTCTTGTCGTACGCCGCGGGGTCGTGGGCGTGGTGCCAGTGGTGGATTCGCGGGGACACGATGAGCCACTCCAGCGGCCCGTAGCGCAGGCGCACGTTCGTGTGGTTGAGCACGGCGTGGATCGCGACGATCCCGACGTAGGTGTAGAAGACCCCGGGAGAGAAGCCGAGGACGAAGAGCGGCAGGTAGACGAAGATCCGCGTCCCGACCACGTCCACGACGTGCTGCCGGGACCCCGCGAGCCAGTCCATGGCGCGCGTGCTGTGGTGGACCGCGTGGAACCTCCAGAGCAGCGGCACCGCGTGGAACGTGCGGTGGAGCGCGTACTGGAACAGGTCCGTGGTGAGCAGCGCGAGGAAGAGCTGCAGCGCGAAGGGGAGACCCCCGACCGTGTCGCGCAGGGTGTCGAGGTGGTCCGCGAAGCCCGTCAGGAAGAGGCGGACCGGCCGCTCGCTCATGGCGGCGATGCCCTGGACGAACAGGTGGGCCATGACGAAGTAGGCGAGGTCGGTGCGCCACTCCGGGTGGAAGCGGGTCTGGTCCGCGCGCTTGGGGAGGAACAGCTCCAGGGGCACGAACACCAGCGCCATGGCGATGAGGTCCAGGAGCAGCCAGTCGAGGCTCAGGTAGAAGCCCGTCTCCCGGACCGCCTCGACCTCGACGCCGGCGCCGCCCAGCAGGAGCGAGGCGGTGGCGAGCGCGCCACCGACGAGGCCGGCGCGCTTGGACGCGTTGGCGATGAGGCTCCTGAGGGCGCAGGCATACGTCACGAAGATGCAGCCCAGGAGGATCCCCCGGAGGACCTCCACGTCGTACTGCGCCCTGAACTCCGGCGTGGTGAGGAGCTCGGGGAAGTGGAAGCACAGGACGCCGCCCAGGGCGATGGCGCCGAAGACGATGGAGACCGCGCCGCTGATCCGCCCCTCGCCGATCTTCATGCGGGGCGGCATCTGCGGGTCATCCATGGTGGGTGCGGTGGGGCCGTGGGTCGTGAGGGTCTCTGGCCCATACAGCGTACCGGCCCACCGGGCGGGCCTGATCCATCTCTGACGGGGCAAGTTCGGGTCCGGGCATCCGAATCCAGTGATGGGGCGCCCGCAGCGTCCTGGGCCCGATCAGCTGGCCGGGAGCGCCGAAGGCGGCGGGTGGACGCAGACTTCCAGCTCGTCCGTCGCCCGGGGCGCGGCGACGGCGAGGCTGTGGACGTCCGTGGCCCAGCGGTGGTCGAAGCGCCAGCCGCCGGGGTCCTCCGTGATGCGCTCGTCCAGCTCGATCCCGATCGGGCCCTCGCCCTCGACGCGGAAGGTGAAGGCGCCCAGGGGGATGGCGAGGCCGAGGCCCCGCGCCTTGATGTAGGCCTCCTTGAGGGCCCAGTAGGTGAAGAAGCGCGCGGGGTGGTCGGTCACCGGCAGGGCCCTGAGCGCGCGCACCTCCTCGGCCGAGAAGAAGCGGTCGGCGATGCGGGTGATGTCGTTCCGCCGCGCGCTGGTCTCCACGTCGAGGCCGACCTCCTCATCGAGTCGAACGGCGCAGGCGATCATTCCCCGCGTGTGGGAGAGGTTGAAGCGGAGGCGGCTCCCGTGGCGGCGAGCGATGGAGGGCTTGCCATGGGAGCCCATCTCGAAGGTCCAGTCCTCCGGCGCCACGTCGGCGTAGCGCGACAGGGTCCGACGCACCAGGGCGCGGGCCATGAGGAAGTCGTGACGCAGCCGGTCTCCACGGAAGCGCTCGTGCCGGGCTCGCTCCTCCGGCGACATCAGGTGCCCGTGCTCCATCCGGGCCGCCGCCGGCGCGAAGTCCTCGGGACGCAGGGTCCAGACCTCGATCCGCTGGTCGGGGAGGGGCCGCGGGCCCGTCGGGTGAGCGCGGCTTGTTCGGGGGTCCTGGGGTGGAGCGGCCATGGTCGAGGCCCCGGAGTCTAGCCCCGTGGGGGCGGGCGTGGGGTTCGTCGAGGCTGGGCGACATGGCGGCTGCGCCCGGAGTCTAGCCCCGGGCCCCGAGGGGCGCTGTTAGGCTTCCGCCGCGCCATGAAGCCCCAAGGACCGAAGAAGAAGATCAGCGCCTCGAGCCTCAGGGAGGCCTTCCGGAAGATCATCTGGCCCCGGCGGCGCCTGGTGCTCCTGGGGCTGCTCCTGATCGCGGTCAACCGCTCGTCGGGGATGGTCCTGCCGGCGTCCACCCGTTATCTGATCGACGACGTCCTGGCGGGCGGGGAGCAGGGGCTGCTCATGCCGATCCTGCTCGGGCTCGTGGCGGCGACGGCCATCCAGGCCGTGTCGTCCTTCACCCTGACGCGGCTCTTGAGCGTCGAGGCCCAGCACCTCATCGCCGAGCTGCGCGCCGAGGTGCACGAGCACGTGCTCGGTCTGCCGGTCCGTCGCTTCGAGGACACCCGCTCGGGGGAGCTCGTGTCCCGCGTGATGAACGACGTGGAGGGGGTCCGGAACCTCGTGGGCACGGGGCTGGTGCAGCTGGTGGGCGGCATCCTCACGGCGATCATCGCCATGGTGTTCCTGCTCAAGATCAACGTGGCCATGACCGCCCTCGCCCTCGTCCCCATGGCGCTGTTCGCCGTGGTGTCGTCCCTGGCGTTCAAGCGGCTGCGCCCCGCCTTCCGTGAGCGGGGCAAGCTCCAGGCCGAGGTCACGGGCCGCCTGACCGAGTCCCTCGGCGGCATCCGGATCATCAAGGGGTTCCACGCCCTCGCCCGGGAGAACGAGATCTTCCGCGCCGGGGTGCTGCGGATCTTCGAGAACGTCAAGTCGACCCTGACGACCACCGCGGCCGTCACCTCGCTGGGCACGTTCTTCGTGGGCGTGGCCAGCGTCGTCATCCTCGGGTACGGCGGGCGAGAGATCCTCGCGGACCAGATGACGGTCGGGGAGCTCTTCAGCTTCACGCTCTTCCTCGCCCTGCTCATCGGGCCGATCATCCAGATGGCGAACATCGGGACCCAGATGACCGAGGCCTTCGCGGGACTCGACCGCACGGCCGAGCTCCTGCAGCAGCCCGGGGAGGATGACGACCCCCTGCGCGTGGAGGTCATGCCGCGGGTCGAGGGGCACCTGCGCTTCGACGACGTGAGCTTCGCCTACGAGGAGGGGGAGCCCGTCCTCAAGGGGATCGACTTCGAGGTCCAGCCGGGCGAGGTGGTGGCGCTGGTGGGTAGCTCCGGCTCCGGGAAGTCGACCCTCGCCTCCATCGCCGTCTCGTTCCTCTCCCCGGATTCGGGGCGCGTCCTCGTGGACGGGGTGGACCTGCGCACCGTGGAGTTGGCGAGCTACCGGAGCCAGCTCGGCCTCGTCCTGCAGGATGAGTTCCTGTTCGACGGGACGATCCGCGAGAACCTGCTCTTCGCACGCCCGGACGCCGGTGAGGAGGAGGTGGTGGAGGCCGCGCGGCGCGCCCATGTGACCGAGTTCGCCGACCGCATGCCGGAGGGCCTCGACACGGTCATCGGAGAGCGCGGCGTCAAGCTCTCCGGCGGGCAGAAGCAGCGCGTCACCATCGCCCGTGCCCTGCTCGCGGATCCGCGCGTGTTGCTCCTCGACGAGGCGACGAGCAGCCTCGACACGGAGAGCGAGTCCTTCATCCAGGAGTCCCTCGGCCAGCTGCTCGCGGGCCGCACGACCCTGGTCATCGCCCACCGCCTCTCCACGATCCAGCGCGCCGACCTCATCCTCGTCATCGAGGACGGCGAGATCGTCGAGCGTGGTCGCCATGGCGAGTTGATGGCCGAGGAAGGGCGCTACCACCGGCTCTACACGCTCCAGGCGCGCATCTGAACCGCGGCGGGAATCTCGGGGTGTCCACGGGGCTGCCGGCTCGGCGCGGCTACCATCTGAGCCCACCGGCGCCCACTCCTCCGAGCGCCCCCAACCCCCTCATCCAGGCCCCCTCGCTGCCCCGATGCACCAAGCACTCTCCGTCGCCCTGCTCGCCCCCGCGCTCCTCCTCTCGGACACGCCCCAGGTCACGGTGGACGCCGGGACCAAGGTCACCAAGACCTACGAGAACGCCCTCAAGATGGAGCTCCAGAGCATCAGCATCGAGTTCGGTGATCAGGAGCAGGAGGTTCCCGAGGACCAGCTCCCGGAGGTGACCATCGAGGACAACGAGGTCATCGTCTTCACCGACGAGTACCTGGCGGTGGACGACGGTCGGGGCACCCGGATCGCGCGGACCTTCGACTCCCTGGAGGACTCCAGCAGTCAGACCGTGAGCATGCCCGGCGGGGAGGGCGGAGAGGACGTGACGGAGGGGGAGAGCGAGCTGACCGGCACCACGGTGGTGTTCACCTGGGACGAGGACGATGAGAGCTACACCGCGGCCTTCGGCGAGGACGAGGAGGCCGATGAGGACCTCCTCGAGGACCTCGAGGGGGACGCGGACTTCCTTTTCATGTTCCCCGGCGAGGAGGTCGAGATCGGCGACAGCTGGGAGGTGGAGGCGGAGGGCTTCACCCTCATCACCTCGCCGTCCGGGGACCTCAAGATCGACTCCGAGGACGAGGACGGGGACGATGACGATGAGTTCGGGGAGCAGTTCGAGGACAACCTGAGCGGGGAGTTCGAGGTCACTCTCGAGTCCATCGAGGACGGCGTGGCCAAGGTCGTCTTCGAGGGGGTGATCGACACCGAGATCGAGCTCGAGCGCGAGACGCCCGAGGAGGCTCCCGAGGGTCTCGAGCTCCAGCAGGCCTTCGAGTTCTCCTTCGACGTCTCCGGCACCCTCCTGTGGAACATGGAGGCGGGCATCGCGATCTCCATGGAGATGGAGGCGGACGTCGAGATGAACACGTCCAACATCCAGACCATGGGGGAGCAGTCCATCAAGCAGGTCCAGTACTTCGAGGGCGAGTACACCTCCACGGCCACCTTCGAGTAGAGGCGAATGGAGCCCCCGTCGCGTGCCACCCCCTCCCTGGCGGTGCGGCTAGGGGCCGCGGCGGCGGTGGCGTGGCTTGCGGCTTGGTGGGTGGGCGTTCAGGGTTGGATTCAGTACCCGTTCGCGCTCGAGTGGCAGGAGGCCGCGATGTTTGAGCACGCGGCACGGGTGGCTCAGGGGCTTCCGGTCTACCAGCAGCCCTCGGTGGACTTCACGGCCTTTCCCTATCCGCCGCTCTTCCACTGGCTCGGGGCCCTCTTCATCGGAGAAGAAGGCGGTGCACTGAGTGACCTCCGGTCCGTCTCGGCCCTCTCGCTCCTGCTCGCGCTCGCCTGCCTGGTGCTGGCGGGGCGCAGACGCGCCGGTCTGGCCGCGGGGCTCATGGGTGCGGGGCTGTTCGTGGCTGCCGACGGATGGACGGGGACCTGGACGCTGATCGCGCGGGTGGACTCCCTGGCCCTCGCCCTCACGGCGGCGTCGATGCTGGTGGGGACCTCCCCCCGGTCGCTCGCCGGGCGGCCCGCCTGGGGCGCGGTGGCGGGGCTGCTGGGGGCCGCGGCGGTCCTCGCCAAGCAGACCGCCCTGGGGCCGCTGGCGGGGTTGGTCGTCGGGCTCTGCGCCCGGCGCGGTTCGCGCGCCGCCGGGCTGACGGCGGGCGCCGTTGCGGGCGTCGTGCTCACCGGAGCGGTCCTCGCCCTGGAGCGCTCCACGGACGGGTGGTTCGGGTTCCATGTGTTCTCGGTGCTCGCCGGGAGCCCCCTCAACAGGCCCGCAGCGCTCGGCTTCCTGCCGGACC
>CAZEFP010000053.1:0-11101 GCA_964511565.1 uncultured Planctomycetaceae bacterium | reverse complement strand
GCGCGCTCGGCGGCATCCTCTTCGCCGCCATCGCGCCGTTGTTCGCGTTCCTCGCTCTCAATGTCGGGGGCGGCGGAGACATGGGGGAACGCGTGTTCATGTTCCTCGGCGTCCTCGTCCTGCTCCAGGTCGTCGCGCCCGCGCTGGGCGTCTTCCTCGGCATCGGCGCGATCGCAGATGAGACCGAGGCGCGAACCATCACCTATCCGTTCACCCGGCCCATCCCGAGAGCATCGGTGTTCCTCGGACGCTGGCTGGCGAGCCTCCTGGTCCTGACCACGCTCCTGCTCGCGAGCGGCGCGGGCGTGGGCCTGATCACCATGGGCGCCGAAGATCCCCCCTCGGCCGAGGCCGTTCGGGCTCTCGTCAGCGCCACCCTGGTGGCTGGGGTCCTCTACTCCCTGGGCGCGGCGGTGATCGGGATCATCTTCAAGCGCGGGCAGGTGATCGCCCTGGGCTACGCCTTCGCCTTCGAGGTGATGCTGGCCAACATCCCCGGGTCGGCCCAGAAGTTGAGCCTGCAGTACTACCTGCGCTCCCTCTTCGTCGGCGGCGACAGCGCCGAATGGAGCGCCCTCGAGATCTTCCAGTCGACCGAGTTCCTCGAGCCGGCGGCCTCCGCCGAGCGCCTCCTGATCACGGCGGTGCTCCTCCTGGCGGTCGGGTGCTTCACCGTGACTCGCAAGCAGTTCGTGCTGTCCTCCTGAGTCCACGCGAGCGCCCTCCCGGGGGGACACCGCCGACACAGGGCTCCCCTTCACGGGTGGCTGCGGAGCGCCCAGGTGGCCTCCACGGGGCCAGGAGGGGCATCTGAAGTCCTCTGGCACGGCCCGTGCATTGGGGAGACCGTCGCGCAACAAGCGCGTTCGCTCCCCGGGCGGATCCGCCGGATCCGGCCCGGGCCGCTGCCCCTCGAACACGGAGGTGTTCCCATGCGACCCGTTCTGATCGCCCCCCGATGGCTCCGGCTGGCGCCGGTCCTGCTGCTGCTCGCTGCGTTCGGCGCACCCGCCGACGCCCAGCCGCTCACGGCCCTCGGTTCGCGAACCCTCCACTCGACCCAGCCCTACGTGTCCTCTGCCTATGGCGTCCACTACGGCACCTCGAGGGTCTACCGACGGGGGCGCTATGAGACCCGCTGCGAGCAGGTCTGGATCCCGGCGCGACAGGAGCGAGTCTGGATCGAGCCCCGCTTCGAGTGGCGCCATGACCCCTGCGGTCGGCGCTACCGGGTCCTCATCCGCGCCGGGCACCACAGCTTCCGCCACGTCCCTGGCCACTACGAGTCCCGGACCGTTCGCGTCTGGGTGCCCGCCAGCAGGTGCGAGGTTCGCTCTCCGCGCCACCGCGTGACCCACGTCGGACATCGCTTCCGGCGCTGACTCCCCCCACCCGGCAGGGAAGTTGGATGGGCCCTCCGGGTGGAGCCCCCGAGGCACGGTGCCTCGGGGGCTCCCTTTCGCCGTGGCCCCAGATGTGGTGACGAACGCCGAGGCGGTCAGGGACGCTGGACCCAGAGCACCGACCCGGGACGCTCGCCTGGGCCGAGGATCTCGACCCGCGTCCCTGCCTTCTGCCGCGGCGGGAAGGCGCTCGCAGCGCAGAGCCCGGCGTCGAGGAAGGTCGGTTCGTAGCGCAGGAAGAACTCGGGAGGAACCACCTTGTCGTGCCCCGGTGACCGCAGCTCCTCGTGCGGCGGACGCATGGCCACCTCACGGGTGACGAGGCCGTTGCGGTCGTGGATGAACAGGTTCGAGTGGTAGCCGATTGCCCCGACCGCGCCGTAGACCAGAGAGGCGTTCGGGGGCGCGTGCTGCGCGAGGGCGCGACCCACCTCCGCCCAGTAGCCGGCGCGGTCCGACATGTTGCGCCACTGCTCGAGCTCGGAGGCCGAGGGGCGGACCCCCATCAGGGTCTGGTTGTGCCGGAAGTGGAAGGCCAGTCGCGCGGACTCGGGGACCACGTGAAGGTCGAACGCCGCGAGCGCGGAGAGGGACGCCGCCGCCACGCCAGCGAGGGCGGCCCCCGCCCTCGTCCGCTCCTCGAGAGAGGCGAGGGCCCCGGCAGCCCCCAGCACCGCGAAGGGAATCACCGGCACGAGGAAGCGCGCGAAGCACATGAAGTCCCCGCCGGAGGAGATGGCGTAGGCCGTCCCGCCCAGCACGAGCGCGACCAGGCCGGACGCCTCGGCGGTCCCCACGCGACGCCGGCTGCACCACGCGCCCACAAGGGCGCCGAGCGTGATCAGCGCGATCCCGGGCATGGAGAGCCACGCGGAGACCACGTAGTCCAGGCCCCGCCCGGCGGCCGCGCTGGAGAAGCCGAGCTTCACGCGGGCGGTGTTGGGCACCCAGTCCCCGTAAACCGAGAAGCGCCACGCCATGTGCCCGAAGAAGACGAGCGCGCCCGTCGCAGCGGCGGCCAGAGCTGGGCGCCACAGGCCCTCGTCCCGGCGGGCGAGGCCGACGAGGATCGGGGGAGACAGGATCAGCGCCACGAGGAGGGCGGCATCGGCACGCATCAGGGTGAGCCCCGCCGAGATCAGCCCCAGGAGGAGCGCCCGGCGGCGCCAGCTCTCGGGGGGAGCGCCGTTCGCCACCAGGAACAGCGCGACGGCGAGGGCCGCCGTGGGCATCGTGGCCATGCCGCCCGTGGACCAGACGGCGAGCGGCGGGGCGGAGCCGAGCAGGAGCGAGGAGGTGAGCACCGCCGCAGGAGCGTCGGGGTACCGACGGACCATGGCCCGCACGAGGCCCGCGACCATGAGGGCTCCCGCGAGCACCGACAGGGTTCGACTGGCCACCTCGGGGCTGGCGCCGACCTTCATGCCGAGGGCCATGAGGCCCGCCCACAGGAACTCACTGTAGCCCTCGACCGGCGCCTCCAGCTGCGGCGGGTTGTAGACCAGGCCCAGCCCCTCGGCGAGGTTCCGTGAGTAGCGGAACGTGATGAAGGCGTCGTCGCAGAGGAAGTCGAAGCGGTGGACGAGGTACGCGAAGGGGACCAGCGCGGCGGCGAGGGCGAGGTACAGCAGGCCCCGCGACGCGGAGGCACCGTCGCCCCCGGCCAGAGCTTGATCCTGGGTGCCCATGGGAGGTCAGCCGATCTCCAGGCTGTAGATCGCGGGCAGGCCGCTCGCGATGCGGGTCCAGCTCTCCCCCTCATCGCGGGAGGCCCAGACCTCCCCCGAAGACGTCCCCAGGTAGAGGCCCAGCGGGTCGCAGCCGTCCACGGCCAGCGCCTGACGCTTCACGGTCCACCACGCGCCCTCCTCCGCGAGTCCGGCGCCCTGTCGCTCCCAGGTCTCTCCGGCGTCCTGGGTCCGGTACACCGCGGGCCGACCGCCGAGGGGCAGCCGGGCGCCGCCGCGGTCGCCGTTCAGCGGTACGACCCAGCAGGTGTCGGGGTCATGGGGATGGACCGCCACGGAGAATCCCGCGTCATGGAACCCTCCGTCCGCCCCCCGCGGCCCGGTGCGGACCCACACGCCCTCCTCCCGGTCCATGCGGTGCAGGCCGTGGTGACCCTGCATCCAGAGCCGGTCCGGGTTGGTGGTTGCGGGGACCACGAGCTGCGGCGTGACGGCCGCGTCGTGGTCCAGCTCCCCCACGAGGCGCTCCCAGCTCTCCCCGCCATCCTCCGTGGCGAGCACGCCGCCGCTCGACATGGCCAGGGTCATGCGCGAGGAAGAGCGCGGGTCCACGTGTACGGAGTGGAGCTTCGGGCCATCCGGTGTTCGATCCGCCGCGAGGTCCGTCCACTCCTCGAAGCGACGGTGCTGGTGGAGTCCCTCCACCGGGGACCAGGAGCGGCCCCCGTCGTCGGAGCGGAACAGCCCCTGCGGACACGTCCCCGCGAACCACGTGCTGCGGTCGTTGGGATGGCCTGGGGAGAGCCAGAAGACCTGGTGGACCACCCGCTCGAAGGGAGCATCCTCCGCGCCGGGCCCGAAGCACGGGGGCTCGTCCGCCTCGACCCAGCTGGCCCCGGCGTCCTCGGACCTGACCACCGTGGGTCCCTCCCCAGGGCCGCGAACTCCGGCGAGGAGCTCGTCCCGACGGAACGGATCCCGCACCAGGTGGAAGCAGGTGCGCCCGAGGATCACGGGGCGCGGCGCCTCGAAGTCGCGCTCTACCCCCTCGCCGTCCATCACGAAGGCGCCCTTGCGGGTCCCCAGGAGGATCCGGAACGGACCGCGCCGCGCGCGCGGGACGCGGAGCTTGTGCTTCGGCTGGGCCTGGGGGTCGGGCATCGCCGAGAGTTTAAGCCCTGGCGCCGCCCCAGGTGCGGAGACGCCGGCAGGCCTCCTCGAGGGCCTCCTGCTCCTTGGCGTAGCAGAACCTCACCAGGCCCTCTCCGGTCTCCCCCGCGGTCCCGGAGAAGAACGCGGTTCCCGGCACCGCCGCGACCCCCGCCTCCTCCACGAGGCGCATGGCCGCGGCCTTGGCGGTGGGCTCCCCCATGCTCGAGACGTCCGCGAGGATGTAGTACGCCCCCTCGGGCACGATCGGCGGCAGCCCGATCTCCCTGAGCGTGTCGACGAGCAGGGCCCGCTTGGCGGCGTAGTCCGCCCTCATCTCCTCGAAGAAGCTGTCGTCGAGGTCGAAGCCGGCGGCGACCCCGTGCTGCAGGGGGGTCGGCGCGCAGATGTAGAAGAGGTCGTGGACGAGCTTGAGCTTCTCGGCCATCGCCGCGGGCGCGACCACGTACCCGAGCCTCCAGCCGGTGATGCTGAAGGTCTTGGAGAGGCCGAGGATCGTCACCGTCCTGCGCGCCATGGCGTCGGAGATGGAGGCCGGGGAGATGTGTTCGCGGCCGTCATAGGTGATCGACTCGTAGATCTCGTCGGTGATCACGGTGAGGTCGAACTCCTCGGCGATGCGCGCGGCCACCTCGAGCTCCCCTCGGCTGAGCATCCGGCCCGACGGGTTCGAGGGGGTGCACAGCACGAGCCCGCGGGTCCGAGGGGTGATGGCTCCCCTCAGCAGCTCCTCGGTCAGCTCGAAGCCCGGGGCGCGCAGCCCGACGTAGGCGGGCACGACCCCTGCGACCCGCGCTGCCCCCACGTGATAGCCGTAGTAGGGCTCGGGGATGAGCAGCTCGTCGCCCGGGTCGAACAGCCCGTGGAGCACGCAGGTGAAGGCCGCCGCAGAACCGGCGGTGACCACGATGTCCGTCTCGGGGTCAGCCTCGATCCCGTTCACCCGCGCGAGCTTCGCGGCGATCTTCCGGCGCAGGCCCGCGTCGCCCTCGCAGTAGGTGTAGGTGCTCTTGCGGTCCCGGATGGCCTGGACCGCGGCGTCCGCCACCGGGGCGGGGGTCGGCAGGTCACAGATCCCCTGCCCGAGGTTGATCGCACCCGCCGCGTCCGCCGCGCGGGTCATCGCGCGGATCTCGGACTGGGCGAGGCCCTGGAGACGTTGGCTCATGGTCGGACCATAGCAGCCTGGCTCCGGGGCCTCGCCCGTCGGCTCAGCCCTTCACCGAATTCAGGAGCAGGTCGGTGACCAGCTGCCCGAAGCGCTTGGGGTCCTTCGGGGACCCGCCCTCGGCGAGCAGCGCCTGGCCGTGGAGCACCTCGGCCGCCTCGGCGATTCGCGGCGAGTTCTGGTCCACGCCGTAGAGCTTGGTGAGGCTCTTCACGAGGTCGTGGTCGGGGTTGAGCTCGAGCACGCGCTTCTGCGGGGGCACCTCCTGGCCCGACCGCTTGAGCAGGCGCTCCATGTGGCCGGAGATGCCGCCCTCGGCGGCGACGAGGACGGCGGGGCTGTCCTTGAGGCGAGACGTGAAGCGGACCTCGGAGACCTCCTCCTCGAGCGGCCCCTTGATGGCGCCGAGCAGGCCCTCGTGCTCCTTCTCCATCTCCTCGCGCTTCTCCCGGGCCTCGTCGTCCTCGGTCGAGTCCGCGCGGTCCAGCGGGACGATCTTCTTCCCGTCGTACTCCGTCAGGCGCTGGAGCATCCACTCGTCCACCGGATCGATGAGGTAGATCACCTCCTCGCCGCGCTCCAGAACGGCCTCCAGCAGCGGGGAGGCCTCCACCGTCATGCGGTCGGCGCCGGTGAGCACGTGGATGGTCTCCTGGCCTTCGGCCATGCGCCCCACGTACTCCTCGAGCGTGGTCGGCGCCTCGCCGTTGGAGGACGAGAAGAGGCACACCCCGGCGATGCGTCCGTCGGTGTCGTCCCCGGCCCAGATGCCCTCCTTGATGACCTGACCGAAGCCCTCCCAGAAGGAGGCGTAGGCCTCACGATCCTTGCCCATGAGGGAGCCGAGCTCGTCCAGCACCTTCTTCACCAGGCGCTTGCGGATCTGGCCCAGTCGCGGGTCGTCCTGCAGGGTCTCCCGGGAGACATTCAGGGGGAGGTCCGAGCACTCCACGACGCCGCGCACGAAGCGAAGCCACGAGGGCAGCAACTCGCTGCACTCGCGCTGGATCAGGACCCTGCGCACGTAGAGGCTGACGTTGGACTCCCGGTTCGAGGGGTCGAACTGGTCGAAGGGCGGCTGCTTCGGCAGGTACAAGAGCGCCGTGTACTCGAGGGCCCCCTCGGCGCTGAAGTGCAGGTTGCCGTAGGGCTCGTTCCAGTCGTGGGTCAGGTGCCGGTAGAACTCGGCGTGCTCCTCGTCCGTGATCTCGGACTTCGGCCGTGACCACAGGGGCTTCTGGGAGTTCAGGGTCTCGAGCTTGGTCTCGGTGACCGTCTCGCCCTCCACGGGCTTGCCCTCGTCGTCGAGCTTCGGCTCCGTCCG
Source organism: uncultured Planctomycetaceae bacterium (assembly GCA_964511565.1). Lineage (GTDB taxonomy): Bacteria > Planctomycetota > UBA1135 > UBA1135 > Saltatorellus. The sequence continues at coordinate 4,348 of CAZEFP010000053.1, read as the reverse complement.
CTCGATCTCCATCTGGATCGGGTACTCGACGAAGTCGCTGTACCGGCGGACCACGTCGCGGAGGGTGAACTCCTCGAGGAACTTGCGGGGGCCTCCGCCCTCCTCGCCCTCGGCCGCCTCGCGCAGATGGAGCGACACCACGGTGCCGCGGGCGAGGCCCTCGACCGGCTCGATCTCGTAGGAGCCGTCGCCCTTGGAGCTCCAGCGCCAGCCCTCATCGCTGCCCGCGCGACGGGTCTCCACCACCACCTCATCCGCGACCATGAAGGCGCTGTAGAAGCCGACCCCGAACTGCCCGATCAGGTCCGGGCGCTCCTCGCCGCTGCCGTCCGCCGCGCTGGCCTCCAGGAACCGCCGCGTGCCCGAGCTAGCGATGGTGCCCAGGTTCTTGGTGAGCTCCTCGCGGTCCATCCCGATGCCGTTGTCGGCGACGCGCAGGACGTTGGCCGCCGCGTCGGTCTCGAGCGCCACGCCGAGGGCCTCTCCCTCCTCGATCAGAGAGGCGTCGGTGAGGGACTCGAAGCGGAGCTTGTCCAGCGCGTCACTCGCGTTGGAGATGAGCTCGCGGAGGAAGATCTCGCGGTTGGTGTAGAGCGAGTGAATGACGAGGGAGAGGACCTGCTGGACCTCCGCCTCGAAGCTGTGCTTTTCTGTCTGGGCAGTCATTTGTGGGGCTCCTGGGGAACCGATCCCCCTGGACCGCGGGTCTCACCCGCGGCGTTTGGAGGCCACGATTTTCCGCCTCGAAGCGCCGCTGACAACCCTCATGCGCTCGATTCGGGGCAACCGCTCCGGCAGTTGCCCCTGCCTGTCCACCGGGCGCCCCCGGGCCCTTTAGATTTGGACATGGGGCGCCCCTGAGCCTCCCGACGATCGAAGATGAGCCTCCGTCGAAACATCGCCCCTGCCCTGCTCCTCTCCGGGGTCGTCGGGCTCCTCGCGTCGCCCGACTCCTGGGCCTTCGCGGTGTATGGCGATGTCCTCGACCTGACCCAGCGGGACTTCCGGGTCCTCAACAACTTCACGGGTCCGCGGGCCAATTCGAACCCCGTGCCCGACCCGGACTTCCCCGGGGCGCTGGGCGCCGAGCTCGCGATCCGCAAGGCGGTCGCCGAGTGGGGCTCACGGGCCCACGGTTCGGGAACCACGGACCCGCTTCAGCCCGTGCTGGGCTCTGGCGGCTCGAACTTCGACGCGTTCTACTCCGGACGAGCCCTTGGACCGGGCAACCGCGACGCCAACATCATCTCGGCGGTGCCCTCGGCGGGCGCCGCCATCGCCCAGACCGACATCCCCATCGGCGACGGGTGGCGGATCCGCTTCTTCGAGGGGTCCGTCACGTGGTGCGACGACCCGGCCGGCCTCCTCTCAGGCAACAACCCGGTGGATCTCCAGGGAGTGATGACCCACGAGTTCGGCCACGCGCTCGGGCTCGACCACTCGACGATCCCCGGCGCGACCATGGGGACCGTGACCGCCAACGCGGGGCTCGACCTGCGGTCGATCGAGCAGGATGACCGCGCCGGGCTCGAGTTCCTCTACGGCGCCCTCGACCCGGCCAAGCCCGTGATCGAGACCTACGAGTTCACCTCGACGGGCGCGCTGCGCCTGGTGGGTTCCGGTTTCCACCCGACCGACAACGAGGTCTGGTTCACGCCCGTTGACCCCGCCAACCCCGGTGACGGCACGCCGATCAAGGTGGCAGCGGTGCCCGCCGTGGCCGGCTCGGCGGGGACGCGGATCGAGGTCAACGTGCCGGCAGGCGCGGGCCCGGGCGATGTGGCCATCCTCCTGCCGTCCCAAGGCCCAGCCGCGCTCTCGAACGTCTACCCCTTCGATCCCCAGCGCACTCCCTGGAGCCCGCCCTCCACCTACGGATCCCCGGGCACTTCCAGCCAGGGGGTACCGATCCGGATCGCCTACAGCGGCCTGCCCAGCGTGACCGCAGGGCACTTCACCATCGGCGTCACGGGCGCCGCACCGCCCCAGTTCCTCGGCACCGCGATGGTCGTCGCCGGGACCCAGCCGGGCCTCGACGTCACCGGCTTTGGGACCCTCCTCCTGGGCGGCTCGGTCCGTCGCGTGGCGACGATCTCGCTCTTCCTCGGCGCCGGGAGCGCACAGGTTCCGCTGCCGCCCGGGGCCGTGATCGGCACCCGGGTCTTCTATCAGGTATGGGTCGAGGACGCCTCGGCAGCGGGCGGCGCGTTCAGCGACGCCCTCGAGGTCGAGCTCGTCCCCTGATCAGCGTCCCTCGCTCCGCGGGGGCGGGACCACGTCGACCTGGCGGAACTCGAGCCGATTCGCGAGCCCGCCGACCATCCGGATCGACTGCTCCACGGGCTCGCTCTCGGGCGGGAGGATCTGAACGGCGAGCTCGACGATCTCATCGCAGAGGACCGTCGCCCCCAGGGGCCGGTTCTCCGCGATGCTCCAGCGCACGCGAGCCCCTCCCTTGAGGTTGACCGCGAGCTGGGCGCCGAGGGTCTGTACTTGCTCGACGGCCTCGACGTCGATCCGGTTCTCGCTGATGAACCCGGAGCGGTCGGAGCGCAGCGTGACGTCGAACTCGAGCTCCAGCTCCACGTAGCGCGACTGGGGAGTGTCGCCCCCGATGGCCTTCACCTCGGCGTTCACCTTTCCTGCGGCGTTGCCGTCGAAGCCGATGTAGGTGTTCCCCGCGACGCCGCTCTGGAACGCCCGAAGGATCTGCTCGTCCGCCGACTCGTCGCCGCGCCAGGACAGGAAGCCGCTCGGCGTCACCAGGGGCTGAAGGACCTCCACCGGGAGGGACCATCGATCGCCGAGCTGGACCGCCTTGGCGGCCTGGTCTGGCCCCAAGGCCAGCAAGCGGCCCCAGTCGAAGGGGGCCTCGAGGGTCGGGAGGAAGCTCTCCTTGAGGGCCCGCCCGTCGTAGTGGCGCCCGAAGAGGCCCGGCCGCCCGGGGACCGGCTGGAACGCGACGCTGACGGACTCGAAGGGGGAGCTGAGCTCGATGCTCTGCCCGCTCCACTCGCCCGTCGCCTCCACGAAGGAGGCCGGGTCGATGAGGTCGAGGCGACCGGCGAGGTCCATGTAGCGGCGCCGAAGTCGGCCCGCTTCCTCCCGGAAGCCGTCCGCGATCACCGTCTCGAGCTTCGAGCGGAGGCGGAGCTCGATCTGGGCGGACGCCGGCTCCTGCTCGCCTCGACGGGTCAGGAGCGACTCCATGAGCAGGTCGTGGGTCTCGGTCGCGGCGATGGCCAGCGAGGCCCCGGCAGGCGGTTCGAAGCGGAGCTCCAACGCACCGGACTCCTGGGGAGCCAGCAGCGGCGCCGCGGAGAAGATGATGGCGTGAGCGATCATTGGATCAGTGCCCCCTTGCTGTAGCGCCCGCTCTTGGCGGCGTCGAGCTGCCCCTCGGCGGACCAGAACTGCCACGGGCCCTCGTAGACCCCTGCCTTGTAGTCACCCTTCGCCTTCATCTGGCCGCTCCGCCACCACTCGGTGTAGGCGCCCTCCTGGACGCCCTCCACGAACTCAGCCACGAAGCGGCGCTCACCCTGCTTGAAGTAACCCGTCCAGGTTCCCACGGCCCGCCCGGCCTCGAATCGCCCGATGCTCTCGCGCTTGCCGTTCTGGAAGTAGCGGACCCACTCCCCCTGCTCGCGACCGTTGATGTACTCGCCGCTGCGCTGGAGGGCGCCTCCTGGGTGATAGAACTCCCAGGGCCCCACACGCTTGCCGGAGGACCAGCTCCCTTTCTCCAGGAGCTCCTTCGCGCCGGTGGACTTCCGGAGGCTGGGGCCGTCCTTGAGGCCCTGCTTGTACATCGTCCTCTCCACGAGCTGGCCGCCGCGGGTGAAGCGCTCGAGCGCGCCGTTCCGCACGCCGTGGTCGTAGTGCACCAGGAGGCGGACGTCCCCACGGTTGCCGTAGTTGGCCCAGACGCCGTGCCGGAGGCCGTCCTCGTCGTAGTACCCCTTCGACGAGGCCCGCGCTCCCTTGCCGTAGACCACCCAGGGGCCCACGCGGCGGTAGTCACGGAAGGCGCCGTGGTAGAGCCTCGCGCCGGTCTCGTCCCACGCCTTCCAGACGCCCGTTCGGGCGCCGTCCTTGAGGTAGCCCTCGCGGGCCAGCGCGCCGGAGTCGTGGTAGAAGCGGGTGAAGACCGCTCCCTCGATCTCGGGAACGACGTCCGGGGGCGCCTCGAAGGGCGGCGGAGCAGGGGGCGTCTCCGCTTGCTGCTGCCCTGGAGTGGAGGGGAGGAGCGCCAGTGCAAGCGGCAGGCAGATCTGTGCGAGGTTCATCATCGAGGGTCTTTCTGGGGAGGGCGTGGGGCGCCCTCATCGGACTCCAGCGGCGCGAC
>CAZEFP010000052.1:0-11216 GCA_964511565.1 uncultured Planctomycetaceae bacterium | reverse complement strand
TGGCGCGCAGGGCAGAACGCGCGCTGACGGTGTAGCTGGGGTCCGTCGGGCTTCGAGGTCGTTCGGCTCAGGCAGGAGCGCCGGGCGACCGGTGGGGGCGGGTCAGCGGGGCCGGAAGAAGTCAGCGTTCAGGTCGGCGCTCATGTCGCCGTCGATGAAGTAGAGGTCGGCCCGGGGGACGTCGGAGAAGCGGAGGTCCGTGGGTGAAGGGCCGGCGCCGACGGTCTCGTAGGCGAAGAACCTCCCCGGCAGCCAGCTCTGGTCCGCAGGGGACGCGCCCTCCGGGTGGAGGAGCCACTCGGTGCACTGGACGAGGACCGCGCCGGGGACCTGGAGGGGACCCTCGGTGCCGGGCGAGACCAGGACGATCTGGGGGCGTCCGGTCTGTGGGTCCACGCCGAAGAGCAAGCGGGAGGGACGGGCCTGTGGCTGGCGACCCGCCAGCTCGCGGAAGTCGCGGAAGTCGGGGGTCTGGAGCTCCAGCCAGCGGAGCCCGGCGCAGAGCGCGGCGACGGGCTGCTTGCGCCCGTCGCGTACCCCCTCGATGTCGGTGCCCGGAAGGACCACGCCGCCCGGGTCGCCGTCGAAGCGGAGGGTGAGGGGGGAGGCCCCCTCCTCGGCGGGGAGCAGGTTGCGCTCCCGGAGGGCGAGGATGCGGAAGCTCGAGGGGCGTGTCAGGCGGGCGATGTCGAAGGAGATCGCGGCCCAGCTGTCGATCTCCGCGCGGCTCTCCTTGGAGTCACGACCTCTCAGGGACTCCCACCCGTCGGTCTGCCCCTCACCGCTCACCTTGCGGTACCAGTACTGGACCTTCCCCCGGTCGTCGAGGCCGCGCATCTGGGTGCTGCGCTCGGCACGCTGGTCATCGAGCACGACCCCGCGCACCAGGCCGGGCCCCTCGTCGAGGTAGTGGAACCTGGCGCTGAAGTTCCTGGTCCCGGAGGCCTGGCGGCTGCGCACATCGAACTCGAGCTGGAAGGCCCGTGGCGCGTCGGCGGAGGGCGTCCCGTCATCGACCGAGAGGCTCCCGGCGAGCTGGGACCACAGGGCGCGAGCGCCCTTGGAGGTGTCGGAGGGGATCCTCCCTGGCGCGGCGGGCTTGCCGTCCGAGGCCAAGGCGGGCGCCTGCGCCTTGGGCGCCTGGTCGAGGCCCGGGGGTAGCTTCGGCGGGGCCGCCTGGATCCAAGGGCCTGCTGCGAACGTCGGGGAGGCCAGGGCGAGGGCGAGCGCCAGGTGGAAGACACGGTCCATGGGTGAGATCGTCGCCTTCCGCCCCTTGGAGTTCCAGCACCTCCGACCCCTTGCGACGGGAAGGCTTACGATTCCGCCATGAACCCCGACCCTGAGGCTCCCGAGCACGTCCTGGATCGCGTCCCCCTGCGCTTCCTGGTGGGGCCCACCGCCTCGGGCAAGACGGGCCTCGCTCTCCAGGTGGCGCCGGCGATCGGGGCAGAGATCGTCGCCCTGGACTCGATGACGGTCTATCGCGGGCTCGACATCGGGACGGCCAAGCCCACATCGGAGGAGCGGGCGCAGGTCCCGCACCACCTGCTCGATGTGGCGGACCCTTGGGAGCGCTTCGACCTCCAGGCCTACCTCGGGCTCGTGGAGCGAACGCTCCTGGACCTGGAGTCCAGGGGCGCGTCGGCCCTCTTCGTCGGTGGGACAGGGCTCTACCTCGCGGCGCTCCTGCGGGGGGTCTTCGATGGTCCGCCGTCCGACCCGACGCTGCGGGAGGAGCTGATGGCCCGTGCGGAGCGGGAGGGCGACGCGATCCTGCACGCCGAGCTGGCCCGTGTGGACCCCGAGGCGGCCGGGCGGATCCACGTGAACGACCGACGGCGGACCGTGCGCGCTCTGGAGGTCTGGCATCAGACGGGACAGCCCATGAGTGCTCACCAGCGTCAGTGGCAGGGCACCGTGTCGGCTCGGGAGGCCCGCGCGGTCATCGTCGGCCTCGAGTTGCCCACCGACGAGCTGGACCGGCGTATCCACCAGCGCACGGGGGAGATGCTCGGTGCGGGCTGGCCAGAGGAGGCCGAGAGGGTCAGCGCCGGCGCAGGCCTCGGTCCCTCGGCGATCCAGGCGCTCGGCTACGCGACGGCGCTCCAGGTGGCGAGCGGAGCGCTCTCCATGGCGGACGCCCACGGGGAGATCGCCCTTCGGACCCGCCAGTTCGCCCGTCGCCAACGGACGTGGTTCCGGAAGTTCGACATCGACTGGTTCGATCCGCGTGCGGAAGGCGTCGCCAACGAAATCACCGCGCGGATGCGATCCGCGCGGTGATCCTGAAGACGGTGGAGAATCGGTCGTTGGCGAGTGATGACCCCGCGCCAGATTGGCGTGGCGGTCGCCCGCGTGGCCGAGCTCAGTTGGTGTAACCGAGCGAGGAGAGGGCTTCGGCTTCCGCCTCCTTCTCCTGCTCGTCCTCACCTTCCACGTCGACGGCGCCGTCGGCGTAGGGGTTGGCCGGGATCGTCCACTCGTACTCCTTGGCCTTCACCTCGGGGACCTGGAACGGGTTGGTGGGGTTGTAGGCCATGATGTGGCGCTCGAAGGTCAGCCCGAAGCCGCTCCACTGCTGGTTCCGGTACTCGCCGTAGGTCGCGATCCGGGACGGGTCATACCCGGTCGCCGCCCGGACGATGCGGGGCTGGATCGAGGCGATACGCCAGTGATCGTTGATCTTGTCGCCCGTGTTGGAAGCGCAGGAGCTGGCGATGAGGCCGGCGGCGAGGGCCAGGCCGGCGCGGCGGAGGTTGTTCGCGGAGGCGAGAGCGTTGGGGCGCGTCATCGTCGGGGTATCCAGTTGGGACGGTGGGCAGCAGCCCGCGTGGGCGGCGGCGCAGTCAGAAGGTGAGTTGCGGGAACGTCTGGCGGCCAGCGTCCAGATGGAGCGGGCCGGGTCGAGCGGGGTGGGGAAGCGCGTTCCCGTGCAGACAGTATTGAAGGCGGGGCCCAGGAAGTCCAGAGAGCGGAAGGCCCAGGAGTGTCAGAAAGTGGATGTGGCGGGACAGAAGTGGGAAGATGGGCACCCGGCCCGCATCGGGCACACCCCTGCCGTCGTCCCGTGCTTTATCGTGGAGCCACTCGACGGTTACCGGTCTTCCCGGCCCCTCTCCCTGCCTCCACCAGTGCCTTCCCGTCCGCGTATTGCCCTCTTTGGAGGCTCCTTCGATCCCGTTCACCGTGGCCACCTCGAGGTGGCGCGGCGGGCGTCGGATCACTTCGCGCTGGACCAGGTGATCTTCATGCCTGCGGCCACGCCCCCGCACAAGGTCGGGAAGGAGCTGGCCCCGGGGAGTGCCCGACTTGCCATGCTCGAGTGCGCCACCGCCGAGGACCCGACCTGGGAGGTTTCGGACGTCGAGCTGCGGCGGGCAGGGACCTCGTTCACGGTGGATACGCTCAGGAGCCTCTCCCAGGACCGATGCACGGGGGAGGGCGGGGCCGAGCTCTTCATGATCATCGGCAGCGACAACCTGCCGGGGCTCCCGGGTTGGCGGGAGGTCGAGGAGGTGCTCACCCTGGCGCAGCCCATCATCGCTTGGAGGGAGGGGACCCCGGACGGACACCTGGCGGACCTGGCGGGGCGCCTTCCGGAGAGCCTCATCGAGCGCCTGCGGGAAGGGTTCATGGAGCTCCCCCCCCTGCCTGAGAGCGCCACGGAGATCCGGGCGCGGATCGCCACGGGGACCCTCGAGGGCACCGAACTGCCCGCGACGGTGCTCGAGGTGATCGAGCGGGAAGGGCTCTACGGAATCGGCTCCACGGAGGCGAGGACGTGATCACGGTCGCGGTGATCGGAGCCAGCGTCGTGCTCACCGCCTTGCTGGTCGGCATCGCCCCCTTGCTCGGGTGGTTCGACCGTCGAGAGGGGCTCGAGTATCGCAAGCCGATCGAGGAGAACATCCCGGTGGTGGGAGGCGCCGCGATCCTGGGCGCCATGGCCCTGGCGCACGTCCTGGATTCCAGCCTCTTGCTTCCCTGGCCAGCGCTGCTGGCGGCCTTCCTGCTCGGCCTCGTGGACGACATCCGTCGCGGCGGGCTGAGCCCCGCGGTCAAGCTCTCCGGGCAGATCACGGTGGCCACCTTGCTCATCGTCATTCCCGGTTCCGGCTTCGAGGACCACTCCTCGACGGATCTGCTCACGATGGCCGCGGTCGCGCTCGTCGCCATGAACGCGGTCAATCTCTTCGACCATGCGGACGGCATGGCCGGGACGGCCTGCTGCCTCGCCCTCGCCCCAGGAAGCGCGAGCCTCGCGGCCGCCGTCGGTGGATACCTTCCCTTCAACGTCTTCCTCCGGAACCGGAAGACCTTCCGGGAGTCCGTGCCGCTCGCGATGCTCGGGGATTCGGGGACGCACCTTCTCGGGGTCGCCGTCGCGGTCACCCCCGGGGCGGCGTGGTTGCTGGTCGTGCCTTTGCTCGACGCCGGGCGCGTCATCTTCGCCCGGATGCTCCGGGGTCAGCCCTTCTGGGAGGGCGATCGGACCCACCTCGGGAACCGCCTGGCGGGGATCGGCTTCTCGCCGGTCAGCACCTCGCTGGTGGTGGCGCTCCTGGTCTCCCCGCCGCTGCTCCTGGAGCTCGTGACCGGGAGTGAGCAGAGCCGCTGGCTCGGAGCCCTGGGGAGCGTCGTGCTCTATCTCATCGCAGTGCGCGCCACCCGTGGCTACGTCGCCCCTGCGCTACAAACACGGGAGGCAGCGGATCGCCCCCCGTCCATGCCGCCCGAAGTGGATGACCTGGGACCAGCCCCGGAGGACGGCCCAGGCCGGAGCGAAGGGGGGCCATCGGCCCGGCTCGAGGTGCGCGCCCGCGGAGACGTGATCACTCCGGCCCCGCCGGGGTCCACGGAGAAGGCGCAGGCCGCAGCGCCGCAGGAGCCGAGCGCCCCAGGTCCCCCTGAAGGCGAGGCCCAGGTCCGGATCCCGTCGCAGGCGGGCCCAGCGGGCCTCCCCCGGCATCGTCACCCGCTCACAGGACCGCGATCGGATGCGACGTCGGGACAGGGCTTCCGGCAGGAAACGATCGGCGAACCGGACTGAAGGTCCTGGTACGCGAGGTTGCCGTGGGGGCGGCAGGTCCCGATACTTCTCCCTCGGTTCAGCGTCCTGCTGGCCCGGAGCGTCCCATGACCTATCACCTCACGGCCATCATCAGCGACCTGCACGGGAACCGGCAGGCCCTGGAGGCGTGCTTGGCGGACGCGACCGAGCGGGGGGTGAAGCGCTTCGTCTGCCTCGGGGACATGGTGGGGTACGGCGCCGAGCCGCGTGCTTGCCTGGACGCGGTCATGCAGCGTTGCGTGTCCGCGCCCACGGGCGAGGGGGCAGGGCTCGAGCCCGGGCTCTGCCTGAAGGGCAACCACGAGGAGGCGCTCCTCTTCAGCGCCGACGACTTCAACCCCAAGGCGCGGGCCGCCATCGAGTGGACCCGGGAGGAGGTCAGCCGGGACCCGGCCCGCGCGGACGACTACTGGGACTTCATCGGCGACCTCGATGCCAGTGGCACCGACGACATCGCCATGTTCGCCCACGGGTCACCCCGCGACCCCGTGCGCGAGTACGTGATCCCTCGGGACATCCGTGACCGGGACAAGATGGCGGCGCTGTTCGGCGCCATGAGCCGCTCGATCTGCTTCATCGGTCACAGCCACGTGCCGGTGGTCCTGTTCGAGGACGGGGCCTACTTCGTCCCCAAGGGCGACGACCCCGTCTGTGGTCCCTACGACCTCGGCGACCTGGACGGGAACCGCGCCATCGTCAACGTGGGCTCCGTGGGGCAGCCGCGCGACGGCGACCCCCGGCTCTCCTACGTCCTCTTCGACGGTCGCAACGTGACCTTCGTCCGCGTGGAGTACGACCACGCGAGCGCCGCCGCGGCGATCCAGGCCGTCGACGAGCTGCCCGAATTCCTGGCCGAGCGCCTCGCCAAGGGGCGCTGATCGGACAGTCCACCCTCCCGGCCCTTCGGGGCTCACCTCCTAGTCATACCCACCATGGGCCCGGAGAAGCGTCTCCCCCTGGCACTCGTCCTGTGCTTCCTCATCCTCTTCGGATGGAGCTTCCTCAATGCCCCCATGCCCGAGGAGGGCGGAGAGGGCGCTGAGGCTGCCATCGAGGCGGCCGCCAACGGGGAGTCCTCCACGGAGGGGGTCGTTGTTGATGACGTCGCGACGGACGGGGTCGAGGCCCCGCCCAGCGAGGGCGCTGGCAATGCACCGGTCCCCTCTCTTGCTCCCGGGGGAGCTCCGGCCCCGGGGACCGCGTCCAGCGTGGAGCCCTGGGCGGATTGGGTGGAGCTCGGCGTCCCCGGCGCCGCGGGGCACGCGTTCGTTCGGTTCGACAGCTTCGGCGGGAGCGTGGCCGAGATTCGCCTGGGCGGCTACTTCGTTCGGGAGGGGCTCAGCGCGGAGGAGCGCGAGGTCATGGAGAACCGGGTGCCGGTGGTCCGGCCCGCGGTGACCCCGGAGCAGACCTACCAGTCCTTCATGCTCCGGCCGGACCTCTCGGCGCAGGAGATCCTCGCCGCCGATCCGAGCACCGTGCACTGGGAGCACGCAGTCCTCAGTGACGGCGTGGAGTTCACCCACAGGGACGCGGGGGGGCTGACCCTCGTCAAGCGGATCCGCCACGTACCTGATCAGTTTCAGCTCCTCATCGAGCTCGAGCTGTTGAGCACCACGGAGGCCGTGGCCTCCAAGCGGGCGACCCTCGGCTTGATCACCTCGGCGGGGATGCGGGCCGAGGGGAGGGACAGCTTCTACCAGGAGCCGAGGGCGGTCTCGGCGAACCGCGATGACGACCTCGTGGACCATCTGCTCGAGACGGATGGAGACCCGCGGCGCGGCCTGCTCACCTCGAACAAGCGGTCGGAGATCGGATACCTGGGGACCCACAACAAGTACTTCACGATGCTCTCGCGCCCGTCCAACGACCTGGCGCGGGCGACGCTGGCGGAGGCCAAGTGGATGTCGCTCTACGACCTGGAGTGGGTCATGGGCGGCGGCGCCCCCGACGAGGGCTTCCGCGACTTCATGGTCGAGGGTGTCCTCGCGCTGACGACGGCGGGCCAGGGCGCCTCGTCCACCGTGGAGTTCGACTGTTACTACGGGCCCAAGTCGGAGCGCTGGCTCGCCGCGGAGGACCCGTTCGTCCCCATCATCCAGCAGGTGCAGCGGGAGGACCTCGGGTTCTTCGACGGCGTGGCGAGCGTGATCCTCGGGTTCCTGAACTTCCTCCACGGCGTGGTGGGGAACTGGGGGGTCGCGATCATCATCCTGACCCTCTGCGTGCGGAGCTTGCTCTTCCCGCTCAACCGGCGCATGCAGACCTCGATGGCACGGCACGCCACGAAGATGAAGCGCGTGCAGCCGAAGATCGACGCGATCAAGAAGAAGTACGAGAACGACCCCAAGCGGCTGCGTCAGGAGCAGGCGCGGATCTTCCAGGAGGAGGGAGCCATGCCGCCCATCGGCGGCTGCCTCCCGGTCTTCTTCCAGATCCCCATCTTCTTCGGGCTCTTCAGCGCCTTGCGCGTGTCCTTCGACCTGCGCCAGGAGCCGTTCTTCGGCTGGATCAAGGACCTCTCGCAGCCGGACCAGCTGATGCGCATCGACCTCCCGGTCCCGATCATCGGGCCGATCGAATACCTCAACCTGCTGCCGATCCTGATGGTCGTGCTCTGGGTCGGTCAGCAGAAGGTGGTTCCGAAGCCCGCCACGGACAACGAGCAGGCGCGGCAGATGCAGAAGATGATGATGTGGATGCCGATCATGTTCGGCGTCTTCCTCTACAACTACGCCGCCGGCCTCTCCCTCTACATGATCACCACCAGCGCGTTCGGGATCATGGAGTACACGGTCATCCGACGGATCTGGCCCCTGGACGACTCCGAACAGCCCCGCAAGAAGAGCCGCTGGATGGAGAAGCTTGAGCACCTCCAGAAGCAGGCGGTGGCGCAGCAGGAGGCGCAGCGCAAGGCCGCCCAGGCCCGAGGGGGCGGGGGCCGCAAGAAGCGGTGAGCGCGACCATCGCGGCGATCGCTTCGGCGGACGGCGCGGGTCGCAGGTCCGTGCTGCGGATCTCCGGTCCGCGAGCCGCCGCGGTGGGGGGCGAGTGCTGCCGGACGCTGGAGGGTGCGCCCCTCTCGCTCGGGGAGCGTGGCACCCAGGATGTGAAGTTCCACGACGGGGTCGGCGCCCTCCCGTGCCTCGCGGTGTGGATGCCCGGGCCGCGCTCCTTCACCGCCGAGGACGTGCTCGAGCTGCACCTCCCGGGGCACGCGCAGCTCACGCGAGGGGCGCTCGAGCGCGTCCTCTCCGCGGGGGCGACCCTGGCTCAACCGGGGGAATTCACGCGGCGGGCCTTCGAGAACGGGCGCATCGATCTGACCCGGGCCGAGGGCGTCCTGGCGCTCGTCCACTCGCGGACCGAGGCCGAGCGCCGGGCCGCCGCGGCGCTGCTGGCGGGGGGGCTGGACGAGCGGCTCGCCGGCCTGCGGGCTGAGCTGGAGGCGGTGCGCGCGCTGACGGAGGCGAGCCTGGACTTCGACGAGGCGGACACCGGGCACGTGCCGACGCAGCAGCTGCACCGCATGGCCTTGGAGGTGCGTGACGGGCTCGAGGAGGCGCTGGGCTGGGAGCGGGCGCGGCTGGCCACCGGGAGCGCCACGCGGGTCGTCCTCGCAGGAGCACCCAACGCGGGCAAGAGCACCCTGTTCAACCGGCTCTCGTCGGGCCGCGCGGCGGAGGCGAGCGGTGAGGCCCTGGTGAGCGACCTCGCCGGGACGACCCGGGACGCGAAGCGGGCCGAGTGGCGGCTGAGTCCATCGCGGACGTGCGCTCTCCTGGACACGGCCGGGGTCGTGGAGCGGCGAGACGATCGCCGGGCCGAGGACGATCCGGACCGGCTGGCGGAGGGGCGCGCGGCCCGGCTCGCGGGGGCGGCTGATCTCGTGGTGGCCGTGATCGACGCGTCGAGCCCTCAGCTGCCACCCCTCGACCCGAGCGGCGCTCCGGTGCTGCTCGCATGGAACAAGGTGGACCTGGGCACCGCCGCGCCGGAGCCTCCCCCTGGCCTCGTCGAGCGCGCCGACGGCTGGGCAGCGATCAGCGCGTCCACCGGTGCGGGGCTCGATCACCTGCAGCGGGTGGCCCTCCGGCTCCTCGAGGACGGAGAGGAGGCCACCAGCGGGGCCGGCGTGGTGGGTCTTGGCGCGAGGCATCTCAGGTCGCTCCTGGCGGCGCGCGGCGGCGTGGAGCGCGCTGTGGACGGTCTCTCCGTGCAGGGGGCCCCCCTCGATCAAGTGGCGGAGGAGCTCCGAGGGGCCACCGATGCACTGGATGGAATCGCCGGTCGGACCACCCCTGAGGACCTCCTGGACCGGATCTTCGCCCAGTTCTGCCTCGGGAAATGAGAGGTGCTGTGGGGGTGGGCAGTGGCCGTTGACACGCCCCCTGGGGCTTGCTCCACTCGTCCACGGACTCCGGTCCCGTTCTTGCCTTGAAGTGCCCCCGCTGCTCCTCCGACGACGACCGAGTCGTCGACTCCCGGACCTCCGCGGACGGCGTCGTGATCAGGCGTCGTCGCGAGTGCCTCGAGTGCTTCATGCGCTTCACGACCTACGAGCGCATCGAGGAGAGCCCCCTGCGGGTGATCAAGAAGAACGGCGAGCGGGTTCGGTTCGACCGGGACCGAATCCTGCACGGCATGCTCCGCGCATGTGAGAAGCTGCCCGTGTCCATGGTGGACATCGAGGAGGCGGTGATGCGGGTCGAGGGGCGCTGTCAGGGCGAGTACGACCGCGAGGTGCCGAGCTCGGTGATCGGGTCCCTCGTGATGGACGAGCTTCGGCAGCTGGATCAGGTGGCCTACGTTCGCTTCGCGAGCGTGTACCGCGAGTTCAAGGACGTCGGGCAGTTCATGTCGGAGCTCGAGACGATCCTGGATGAGGACGTGGAGGGACTGGATGTCTCCGGCCTCCCTGCTTCGGAGGGCGGCGCGACGCGGTCGTCCGAGGCCGCCGCCGCCCCTGTGGACCCGGGCCTTCCACCGGACTCTGGCGACGGATCCTGACCGGGGAATCGGATGTCCAGGGAGGAGGGGCTGTTTGGCTCGGAGGGCGTGGAGTTTCCGCCCCCGGGAGCCGCGGGGGCGTCGCCGGCGCTGCGCCGCGGCGACGGGGCGCTGGCTGAGGCCGAGATCTCGTCTTCCGTGGCGAGGGCGTTCGACCCCGCGCGCCTCCGCGCGAGCGTCGAGCGCGCGCGCGCCGCTTCCGGGGAAGGGGACGCGGCCCTCGTGGATGAGGTCGTGGACATTGTCGCCTTCTCGCTCCCCGCGGCCGGTGAGGGGCGAACGCCGGAGGTGACCCCGGAGGACCTCGGCCGACGCGTGGAGCGGACCCTGGTGGAGCTCGGCCAGGCCGAGGTGGTGAGGGAGTACATCCTGACGAGGGATCGGCGGGCGCGCGCCCGGGAGGTGCTGGGGGACGGCCGCAGTCGCCACGGGGACGCGGAGGTTGCGCGCCTGCCGGTGATCGAGGGGCGGACGGGATCGGGGCCCTTCGAGGTCGGCAGGATCGCGGCCGGGCTCGTGGAGGAGGCCGGGCTAGGGCGGGATCAGGCGATGGCGGTGGCGGCGCGGGTGGAGTCCTTCCTGCGAGGCTCTGCCCTCCGCGCGGTGACCGGAGGGCTCGTGCGTGAGCTGGTGAGCCATGCGCTGCTGGAGGCCGGGCTGGAGGGAGCGATCCGGCGTCACGGAGCCGTCGGGGTTCCCAGGCGAGACCTCACCGCTGCGCTCCACGGAAGCCAACCCGTCCGGCTCGACTCGATCCCCGGGCCGAGCGCCTGGGTGGACCGCGCGTCCCATGGGGACTTCGACCGGGTGGCCGCTGATGGACTCGTGGAGCGCTGGGCGCTTCAAGACGTCCTCTCCCCCAAGGCCGCCGAGGCCCATCGTCGGGCCGACGTGCACCTGCTCGGCGCGAGCGCACCCCATCGCGTGCTCTCCCGTTCGATCGCGGCGGAGCTGCTGGCCGGGGGGAGCGAGTGGTCCCGGCGGGCTGCGTTCAAGCTGCCGCGTCGGGTGGGGCTCGCGCTTCGCGACGCGGGCCGAGCGCTGTTCGTCGAGGACGTCGCCGGGCTCCTGGCGGCGGTGGTCGAACCGGGCGGCGCCTCCTTCGAGCGGCGGGAGGCACCTGCATTGGACC
>CAZEFP010000051.1:0-11271 GCA_964511565.1 uncultured Planctomycetaceae bacterium | reverse complement strand
TCCACACGATCCACGGCCGCGCCCCGGCCGTGGCCACGGGGGTCAAGGTCGCCAATCCCGACCTCGACGTGTGGATCGTCACCGGCGACGGGGACTCCCTGTCCATCGGCGGCAACCACCTCGCCCACATCCTGCGCCGCAACCTCGACGTGAACATCCTGATGTTCAACAACGAGATCTACGGCCTGACCAAGGGGCAGTACTCCCCCACCTCACCCGTGGGGACGAAGAAGAAGTCCACCCCCATGGGCTCCATCGACCGGCCCTTCGAGCCCGCCCAGTTCGCCGTCGGCGCCCAGGCCACCTTCGTGGCCCGGACCATCGACCAGGACCAGAAGCACATGTCGAAGATCCTCAAGGCGGCCGCCGCGCACAAGGGCACGTCGTTCATCGAGATCCTTCAGAACTGCGTGATCTTCAACAAGGACTTCTACGCCACCACGGTGGAGAAGAAGGTCCGGCCCGACCGGACGGTCGACCTGACCGCCGGAGAGCCGATGATCTACGGCGCCGAGCGCGACAAGGGACTCCGGTTCAACGGCTTCACCGTCGAGCGCTGCGCGGCCGACGAGGCCGATGTCTGGCGCCCGGACACCCCGTCCCATGCTCCGGCGGTCCTGATCGCCGGCATGCGCGACGACCCGGAGATGCCGGTCCCCGTCGGGATCATGCGCTCGGTCGAGGCCCCGATCTACGAGACCGGCGTCAACGCCCAGGTCGACGACGCCATCGCGAAGAAGGGCGCCGGCGACCTCAAGGACCTGGTCTACGACGGTGAAATCTGGTCGGTCGACTGAGGTCGATTCCCCCGATGAGCGAAGGGCGGGCCATCCAGAATCTGGATGGCCCGCCCTTCGCGTGCTGGAGTCAGTTGAGACTCACTCCTTGTCGTCACCCTTCTTGGTGAAGCCGGGGAACGGGCCGGGAGCGTCGACGGGGTTACCGCCGCTCCAGTACTCGATCGTGTTGAACACCAGGATGTCGGCGGCGTACGCGATCGGGTAGACGGGGATGAGGTACATCCCGAGGAAGATGGCCTCGTTCACGACATCCTGGTCGGAGACCTCGGCGTTCCAGTTGAGGAGGCTGTTAGCGGCGTTGTTCGGGCCGAGGCAGCCCGTGGCGCCGAGCGTGAGCGCGGCAGCGGCGATGATCTTCTTCATGGGGGGTTCAGGGAAAGCAGTCAGCTCTCAGGTCCGGGCGCGATCAACGCACCTCATCGAACCTGACTTGGCGTCAGAAGCTACTCGGAAGTCTCGATGACGAGAAGATTTGAAAGCCCATTCCCGAAGCGCTCGAAGTCCCTGAAGACCCATTCCACGGCACCATCAGGCCTGATCTCCAGGGCTTGAGGCTGCTGATCGCCCGCGTGGCAATTGCCGAGCACGAGATTCCCGTTCCGGAGCTCCTGGACCGTGGTCACCCAGGCGAGCTCGATGCCGTCCAGGTCCGCCGCCGACTTCCGCCAGCGGACCGCCCCGTCGGGGGTCACGCGGAGCAGGCTGCTGCCGTTCCCGGTCGTGATGAGCGTGTCTCCATCCCCGCAGCGGACCGCCTGGAAGCACTGATCGCCGTGGGCCTCGGGGCCATGGCCCGGCGCGCGTTCCCGGTCGAAGAGCGGCACGTCGAAGGTCCAGACCACCGAGCCCTCCCGGTCGTACTCACGCACCACGCCGTCCTTCTCGTGGGCCACCAGGAACGTGCCGGTCGGGGTGACGCGCACGAGCCGCGTGTCGTGGTGCGGGTCCGGCTGATCCAGCGTCAGGGGGAAGCCGCCGACCACCGCGCCGAGGGAGTCGACGAAGATCACGCGGCCGCGCCCGGACTCCGCCACCATCGTGGTCCCGTCGTCGAGGCGCTGGAACGAGTGGATCTCCACTCGCTCCCCGTCTTCGGGTCGAGCGTCGTAGGTCCAGAGCGTCTCGTTGGTGCGCGTGTCGACCTCCACGATCCGCGTCCATGACTCCTGCACCAGCACCCGACCGTGCCCCGCCCCCGTCTCTCCCAACCACTGCAGATCGTGCAGGGCCTGGGTGGGGCGCTCCCAGAGGACCTCGGGCCGGCCGATGGCGATCTCCCGGAGGAGCGCGACCCGCCCCTTGCTCGCGTCCGCCGCCAGGATTCGCCTCGGCTGGCCGCCGGCGAAGACCACCGGGGCCGGCGCGTCGAGCGTCACCTTCAGCCCTGGCGATCGCGAGGCGAAGGCCGCGGCGTGGGCACCGTCGATCGCTGTCCCGAAGAGCACCAGGCGCCGGAGCGATCCGAGGCGCGAGAGGGGCTCCAGGGCCCCCTCGGTCACGGCCGTGGAGTGCAGGTTGAGGTAGGCGAGGCTGGGCGCGCGCTCGGTCACCGTCGCCACGCCGGCGTCGGTCACGGCCGTGTTCTCCAGGTGAAGCCTCGTGAGCGCAGGCATCGGGGGCAGCCCGTCGAGCACCCCGTCGCCGACGCCGCCCCGGGCGAGGTCGAGGTCCACGACCCGTTCGGCCACGGGGGCGAGGGCCTCCACCTCCGCCGCCGTGGGGGCCCGGTCCGCGTGGCGCCAGCTGACCTCCAGCCGCTGCGCCTCCATGGGCAGGAGCAGGTCCTCGGCGATGGGCTCGATGCGCGCGCCGGTCGCCCGGCGTAGCTCGTCCATGGTCGCCGCCTGCTTCTCGTCGACCACGGCGGCCTCGCCCAGCAGCCGCCCGAGCTCGTCGGTGGGCGCCCCGGCGTCGATCCATCCCCGCAGGGCATCGATGGACGCCTTGTCCAGCGCCGCGCCCTTGGGCGGCATGGCGTCGACGTCATCGCGGGGCAGGAGCACCCGATAGAGCAGCTCGCTGTCCTCCGGTGACTCCAGGTCGACCCCGTCCTCCCAGCCCGCGAGCTCATCGAGCCGCAGACCGCCCTTGGACTTGTCCTCGTTGTGGCACTCGAAGCAGCGCGCCCGGAAGGAGGAGACCAGGTGCTCGAGGTCCGGTGAGCCCTCCGCCCCTGCACCTGTGTGCCCGTCACCTGTGGGCCCATCACCTGTGGCCTCGTCCAAGCTCCGGGGCACGAGGGCCGCGTGCCCCCCCGCGGGCGAGGCCGGCGCGAGCTCCCCGGGGTCAGCGTCGGCACGCTCCGTCAGGTACGGCGCGAGCCACGCGGGGGCGGCGGAGGAGAGGAACGTCCGACCGTGGGTGATCATGCCCCCGTGGTGGCCGGCGGAGCCGATCACCCCCGCGCACAGCAGGGCGAGCGCGACCCGCGCGACCGCGGCGCGCCGACTGCGCCCCGCGACGTCGAGGCTCGCCACCAGGAGCGACAGGACCGCAGCCGCCACGCCGAAGCGCCGGTGCTCGTCCACCAGCTCCCCCGAGTAGTCCGCGCCCTCGCCGAGCATCCAGCCGCTCGACGCGGCGAAGACCGCCGAGACCGCCAGCAGGCAATACATCCCCCGCCTCGTGCTCCGCGCCGGGGGCGAGAAGAGGGCGACGCACTCCACCAGGAGCGCCGCGAGGGTCAGCCCGATGGGGAAGTGCAGCAGCACCGGATGGAGGCGCGCGTAGAACTCGCCCCACTGCTCCGCCGTGAACGCGGCCTGCTCCGCCGCGAGGATGAGTCCGATCACGCGATGACCTCGTGGATCGGCTCGGCGCCCTCGGTCCCCACCAGCTTCTGGTCGAGCCCGTTGAAGAAGTAGGTCAGCCCGTTGGGGTCGAGCCCGAGCAGGTGGAGGATCGTCGCGTGCAGGCGGCGCACGTGGAAGCGGTCCTCCACGGCCTTCGAGCCCAGCTCGTCGGTCTGCCCGACGCTCGTGCCGCCCTTGATGCCGCCCCCGGCCATCCACATGGTGAAGCCCCAGGAGTTGTGGTCGCGGCCCGTGCCCTGGGCGTACTCCGCCGTGGGCTGGCGTCCGAACTCGCCGCCCCACACCACGAGCGTCTCCTCCAGGAGCCCGCGGCGCTCCAGGTCGATGAGCAGCCCGGCGATGGGCTTGTCCGTGCGACCGGCGTGACGGGTGTGGTTGAAGATCAGGTCCCCGTGGGCGTCCCAGTTGTCGTCGTTGTGCCCCCCGCCGGAGTACACCTGGACGAAGCGCACCCCGCGCTCCACCAGCCGGCGGGCGAGCAGGCACTTGGACCCGAAGCGGCGGGTCTTCTCGTCGTTGAGACCGTACAGATCGCGGGTGCCCTCGTCCTCGCTGGCGAGGTCCACGGCCTCGGGGGCGGTGGACTGCATCCGGTAGGCGAGCTCGAACTGCTCGATGCGCGCCTGGAGCTGGTCGTTGCCCGCGCGGCTGGCCGCGTGGAGTTCGTTCTCCGAACGGAGGTGGTCGAGGAGGGCACGCTGCGCGCCGTCCGTCATCCCGTCCGGACGGTCGAGCCCGAGGATCGGCGTCCCCTCGGTGCGCACCTGCACGCCCTGGAGCGAGGCAGGCATGTAGCCGTTGGTCCAGTTCTTGGCGCCGCTGATGGGTCCGCCAGCCTCGTCCAGCATCACCACGTAGCCGGGCAGGTCCTTGTTGATGGTGCCGAGCCCGTAGTTGACCCAGGAGCCCAGGCTCGGGTGCCCCGAGATCAACCGACCGCAGTTCATGTTCAGCAGCGCCGAGCCGTGGATCGGGCTCTCCGCGTACATGGAGTGCAGGAAGGCGATCTTGTCCACCTGGGTCCCCACGTGCGGGAAGAGGTCCGAGACGTACTTGCCGCACTCGCCGTACTGCCGGAAGCGCCACTTGGGACCCACCACCCGTCCCCCGTCTCGCTTGCCGCCGCGCCCGAAGGTGGGGACGCTGATCGTCTTCCCGTCGAGCCGGTAGAGATCCGGCTTGTAGTCGAAGGTGTCGACCTGGCTCGGGCCGCCGTACATGAAGAGGAAGATCACGTGCTTCGCCCGGCCGAGCGCAGCGGAGGTGATCGGCTTGCCCGCGAGGGGGTTGGGGCCCCCGGTAGCCGCTGTGGCCGAGGAGGCGAGGAACTCGGACCCGAGCATCCCCGTCAGCGCCACCGACCCGAAGCCACCCGCCGAGTTCCACAGGAACTGACGGCGGCTCATGTCACACGCGCGCGCCTGGCTCTCTCGTCGTTGCTGTTCGTTCATGGTCATCAGTCCAGCCAGGTGAACTCGTTGAGGTTGAAGAGGCCGAGGGCGAAGAGGCTCACCGCGCGCTCCTGGTCGAGGTCGTGCTCTTCCACCAGGGTCGCGACCAGGGCCTCCGCCCGGTCGAGCTCGCCCTCGTCCGGGGTCCTCGAGAGGGCGCGCTCCATGGCCTCTCCGAGGGCGGCCCGGAGATCGGGCTGGTCGGCGAGGGAGGCCGCCAGGGCCTCCGCGCGCACCTGGGAGAACTCACCGTTCAGGGTCAGGAGCGCCTGAGTCGGGACGTTGGTGGGGAAGCGCTCGGGGCAAGGCATGTCCGGATCAGGCTGATCGAGGACCGCCAGCAGCGGCTCGCGCAGGGACCGCTTCACATGGATGTAGACGCTCCGCCTGGCGGAGTCCTCCTTGGAGGATCGACCCCACGCGGCCCCCGGCCGGGACGAGGTGGCGAGCACCTCCTTGGGGAGCGGGGGGAAGACGCTGGGACCGTGCCGGCGCAGGTTGAGCTCGCCGCTGGCGGCCAGCATCGCGTCCCGGACCTCCTCCGCCGTGAGCCGGCGCGGGTTGAAGCGCCAGAACAGGTCGTTGCGCGGGTCGGCCTCGAGGGCCTCGTCGGGGCCCACCGTCGCCATGCGGTAGGCCTCGCTCTCCATCAGGAAACGCTGCAGCGACTTGCGCGACCAGCCGCGCTCGATGAGCTCGGCGGCGAGGTCGTCGAGCAGCTCGGGGTGCGTGGGTCGCTCGCCGAGCCGGCCGAAGTCGCCGGCGGAGCGGCACAGCCCGCGCCCGAAGAGGAACTGCCAGGTGCGGTTGGCCTCCACCCGCGCCGCGAGATGCGCGCCGTCGCTGAAGATCCACTCCACCAGGGCGCGCCGGCGACCGCTCGTGGGCGCGCCGTCCGGGCCGTGGACGGGCGCGGTGTACTCGCCGGCTCCCGTGGTGCCCTTCACCCAGGCCAGAGGGACGCCGGGGCCGACCTCGTCCGCGAGGGCGTGCACGCTCCCCCGCAGGTTGATGTGCTGCACCGGGGGGCGCGACCCCACCTCCTTCACCACCTGGGCCGGGTAGGGCTTGTTGACCCGCTCGCCCTTCAGCTTCGCCCGGCGGGCGAGGAGGTCCCGGCCGCGCTCGAGGGCGGCGTCCCCCTGACGCGCCGCAGCAGCGGCCTCCAGCAAGGCCACCGGCCCCCCCTCCGCGTTGGGGTCGCAGCCGGTGTCGAGACCGAGGTCGATGTACTGCCCGCCGAAGTCCTGGAGGCACGACACGGCGATCACGTTCCGGCCCACCACCAGCGCGTCCCGGGCCGACTGGGGCAGCTGGTGCGTGCCGTAGTCCACGATGTACCCGGTCCGCTCGAGCACGAGCAGGCCGTTGATGTAGACCCGCACGTCGTCGTCGTAGTGGAGCGTCAGCCGCAGGGCGTCGGGGATCTCCTCGAGGCGGAAGGTGGTACGAAGCTGGATGAACTTCTCGTGCCAGTCCGTGCGCACGACGGACTTCGGGGTCCCCCGGCGACCGAAGCCGGCCTTGCCCTCCTTCCAGTCCCGGTGGTCGAACCCGGGCATCTCCCAGCCATCGACGGGCTCACCGAACCGGTAGCGCCAGCGATGCTCACCCTTGCGCGCGTCGGGGACCAGCACCTCGACCGCAGCTCCGGGGGCCGGCGCGTCCAGCCCCAGCCGGTGAGCCTCGGCCACGATCTCCTGCTCCGTCTGTGCGAGGTCGCGGTCCCGCTCGCTCACGTGCCGCACCCCGTCCTCCGCCCGGTCGATCAGGTCAGCCTCGGGGCGGCCCCCGTAGTGCCGCACCCCGCGCACGTGGGCGGTGAGTTCGTAGTACTCCTTCTGCGTGATGGGGTCCGCCTTGTGATCGTGGCACCGGGCGCAGCCCATGGTGGTCGCCATGACCACCTGGCTGAAGGTGTCGACCACGTCGGCCCGGCCATCGGCGGCGGCCTGGGGTCGATCCACCGGCTCATCGTCCCACACGCCGAGCCGGAAGAACCCGGTGGCCAGCATCGCCTGGTCGCGATCGCGGGGGTCCTCGAAGTCGTCGGCGTACTCGTCGCCGGCGAACTGGTGCTTCACGAACTGGTCGTAGGGCAGGTCCGCGTCGAAGGCGCGCACGACCCAGTCGCGGTAGCGCCACATGTTCTGCTTGGGGTTGTCGCGCTCGTACCCGTTGGTCTCCCCGTAGCGAACCAGGTCGAGCCAGTGCCGCGCCTGGTGCTCCCCGTAGTGGGGGCTCGCGAACAGGCGATCGAGGAGGGCCGACCATGCAGGCTCGAACCCCCGCGCCTCGACGTCAGCGAGGAACGCCTCGCGCTCGGCGACGGTCGGCGGCAGGCCCGTCAGGTCGAAGGTGGCTCGGCGGAGGAGGCCAATCGGCTCCGCCGCCCCGGCGCAGGGGAGCCCGGCGGCGTCGCGGCGAGCGGCGAGCCACGCGTCCACGGGGTGACCCTCGCCAGGGGCCTCCACCTGCGCGAGAGGCCCATAGGCCCACCACTCGGCGTCGATGTCGATCTCGATCGCCTCCAGCGGGTGAGCCTCGGGGTCCGCGAGGCGCCCGGCGGCTCCCTCCGGCCAGGGGGCGCCCGCTCGCACCCAGGCCTCCAGGGTCGCTCGCTCGTCCTCCGGCAAGCGGCCCGTGGGGGGCATCGCCAGGTCCGGATTGCGGTAGCTGATGACCTCGAGCAGCCGGCTCCGCTCCACGTCGTCCGGCCGGATCGCCGGTCCGCGGGCGCCCCCGGCCCGGAAGGTCGCGGCGTCCGCGAACGACAGCCCGCTCTCCCGGCTCTCTCCCCCGTGGCAGCTCAGGCACCGGCTCTCGATGACGGCCCTCGCCGAGTCGAAGCCGTCTCCCTCGGCGCCCACCAGGTTCGAACCGGATCCTGCGATGGCGAGAGCGACGGAAAGGAAGGGATAGATCATGAGGAGCGATGGGGATCAGCGACCACACAGAGAGTAGGGCAGCGTCGCGATTACCGAAACGGCGCCCGATCGTTCCCAGGGGCCGCGTCCGAACGCCCCGGCCGGACCCACCCGGAGGATCCCCAAGGACACCAGCGACCAACCCAAATCAGGACGGGGAGGACGACGCCGAGGGGACCTGGCCCCGGGGTTCGATCGGACCAGGCGACTCCCAGGAGCCCTCTCGCGCGGACCTCCCCTGTGAGGGTTGAGAATTATGCCCGCACGGGCGATCCTCTCCCCTCAATCACGCCCCCACCCCCTTCCGGATCGCCCAAGCGCTCCCGACCCCAACCGACCCATGGCCTTCGAAGTCCCCGCCCTCACCTTCGCGCACGACGCCCTCGAGCCCTTCATCAACACGCGCACCATGGAGCTCCACCACGGACTCCACCACGGGGCCTATGTGGCGAAGTTCAACGCCGCGATCGAGGGCACCGACCTCGAGTCCAAGACCGCCGAGGAGATCATCTCCGACCTCGACGCGGTGCCCGAGGACATCCGCGGCGCCGTGCGGAACAACGGCGGCGGCCACGTGAACCACTCGATCTTCTGGTCGATCATGGGCCCCGGGAAGGGTGGCGAGCCCACCGGTGAGCTGGGTGAAGCGATCACCAGCACCTTCGGCTCCTTCGACAACCTCAAGGAGACCTTCAACGGCAAGGGCGCCACGCAGTTCGGCTCCGGCTGGGTCTGGCTGACCATGAACCCCGAGGGCCGCCTCGAGGTCGTCGCCACCCCGAACCAGGACACCCCCATGAGCCAGGGCCACAAGATCATCATGGGCAACGACGTCTGGGAGCACGCGTACTACCTCACGTACGAGAACCGTCGCCCCGAGTACCTCAAGGCGTGGTGGAGCTGCGTGGACTTCGACGCCGTCGCCGCCCGCTTCGCGGCCGCCAAGGCCTGATCCCGCCCCCGGGGGGACGAGCGGCCGCGAGGCCCTCGCCCCTCCTCGCCGCCCGCCCTTGGCCTCGCCAGGGGCGGGCGGCGAGCGTTGTGGGCCTGGGACCACCCGTCGTCCGCCGATCAGACGGGCTCGCTCTCGCGCCGCGTGAGCTCGCCGTAGAGGGCTGAGAGGCGCTGGGTGAGCGGGCCGATCTGGCCGTCACCGATGGTGCGCCCGTCGATGCGGGTCACGCCGGCCAGCTCGCCCATGGTCCCCGTGCAGAACACCTCGTCCGCCCGGTGGAACTCGGTCAGCGAGAGGTCCTCGACCCGATGGGGGATGTCGTGCTCACGGCACAGCTGCAGCACGGTGGAGCGGGTCACCCCCTCGGGACAGGCCACGGTCCGGCTGGTGGCCAGCACGCCGTCCTCCACCATGAACAGGTGGGTGGCGTTCGTCTCGGCGACGAAGCCGCGCAGGTCCAGCATGATCGCGTCGTCCGCGCCCGCTGCGTTCGCCTCCACCTTGGCGAGGATGGACTGCAGCAGGTTGTTGTGATGGATCTTGGGGTCGAGGCAATCCGCGGGGAACCGGCGCAGGGAGCTCGTCGCGAGGTTGAGCCCCTGCTTGTCGTAGACCGGCGCCTTGTACTCGGCGAGGACGATGAGGGTCGGACCCGCCTGGTTGAGACGCGGGTCCATCCCCGACGTGATCTTCAGCCCGCGGGAGAGGGTCAGCCGGATGTGGACGCCGTCGTCCATGCCGTTGGCCTCGAGCGTCCTGCGGATCTCCGCGCGCATGGACTCCTTGGTCGGGATCTCCTCGAAGGCCAAGGCCTTGGCCGAGTGGATCAGGCGGTCGAGGTGGTGGTCCAGCCGGAACACCTTGCCCTGGTAGACGCGCAACCCCTCCCAGCACCCGTCACCGCCCTGCACGAGGGAGTCGAACACGCTCACCTTGGCGTCGTCGCGGTGGACGAGGGCGCCGTCGATGTTGACCTGGATGTCCGCGTTGCGCGGGTCGTAGCTCTGCTTCATGGGATCGGGATCAGGCCTGGATTCGGTGCTGGGCGAGCTCGGCGTAGATGGCCTCGCACTCCTGGGCGAGGGCCTCGTAGGCGGGGTCGAGGGTGCGCCCGCGGGTCACGGGCGGGCTGAAGGCGGTGGACTTGTAGGTGCTCTGGTACCAGTGGGGTCCCCAGCAGCCGTCGGTGTCGCGCGGTCCGCTCTCCCACTGGAGCATGCCCTCGTCGAAGGGGAGCCCGAGCGCTCCACAGAGCTGCGCGAGCACCTCCCGAGGGGCGCCCTGGATGTCCGCCGAGTCCACCACGGGGGGCGCCTCGCCGGTGTGCTCCTGGACCCAGCGGTAGATCTCCAGCTGCTGGGGGAGCCCGGTGTCGGCCAGGGTGGCGCTCCCCAGGCGGTCCACCAGCGAGGCGAGCATGGCCCGTGGCTCGCGGAGGAGGAACGCGTGCTTCAGCTCGGCGAGCCACCCGCGGTCCACCTCCTCGAGCAGGTGATGCGCCATGTGCTTCTGGTACCAGACCGTCTCGCCAGCGGGCGTCGGCCCGGTCAGCTCGGCGGCCACCGCTCGCCAGTCCGCCTCGTGGCGTGCGATGATCTCCCCGGCCATCGGGTGCTCGAGGCCCGTGCGCTCGAGGTAGTACGCGTACAGGGGCTCGTCGGAGACGTGCGTGTCCGGGCGCGCCTCAAAGGAGCGCATCAGCGCCGTTGAGATATTCCGCGGCCCGGACCACATGGCGATTCGGAGGACCATCGATTCGGAGTGGGGCGGAGTTCGGATGGGGGACGGGTGCTCGGGACGGCGCGCCTCTTCGGCGGCGGAGGAGAGAAGTTATCCTGCTCGGGCGCGATCGGGGGCCCGCAACCGCGACTCCCCCTCCCCCGCAGGCCAAGCCCATGAGACTGTTACTCCTCGCCCTCACGCTCCTCGTCCTCCTCACCGCCTCCTGCAACGGCCCGCGCCGTGGATACGGCGCGAGCGACTCGACCGAGGACGTCCTCGTCATGGTCGGCGCCAGCGAGCGCAACGGCGCGTTCAAGTTCTACGACGCGGCGGACGGGTGCCCGTCCTATCGCGACGGCGTGAACAGGAAGTACATGGGGATGGTCAAGGCGAAGGAGGAGGGAGCCCCCTTCCCGCTCCCCGTGGGCACCCCCGTCCACGTCTTCCTCTTCAGCCCCAAGGACACCCAAGGGATCCTGACCGACGGAGGCCTGAAGAGTGTCCGCAAGCGCGCGGCCCAGGTGACCATCACCGGCGAGGGCGCGACGCTCACCGCGACCCGCGGGGACGACGGCATCGAGTGGACGTTCACCGGGCCCGTGA
>CAZEFP010000050.1:0-11276 GCA_964511565.1 uncultured Planctomycetaceae bacterium | reverse complement strand
TCCCGGGCGTATTCGCGCTCAACCCCTAGACTCGACTCGCCATGAGCTTCCCCCGATTCCGGACGACCTCCGCCGCGCTCCGCGTCACCTCGAACCGTCGGTCGAAGGCGGGCTCCCTGCGAACCGGCCTCGGCGTCACGGGCGCCGTACTCGGGCTGGCGCTGGCCGGGACGGCCCACCTCGGGCGTGAGGCGGACGTGGCCCAGGGGGTGTCGAGGGCCTTCGAGGAGGTCAGCGAGCGGATCGCCCCCTCCGTCGTGCGGATCGAGTCGGCCCGCCGCCTCGAAGGCGGAGTCCGTCCCCTGGGCGAGGGGTCCGGCTTCGTGCTCGACGGGGAGGGGCTGATCGTGACCAACGCCCACGTGGTGGACGGGGCGGAGGCGATCCGGGTGCAGCTGCTGGATGGCCGCGGGCTGGACGCCGAGCTGGTCGGCATGGACACCGAGAGCGACCTGGCGGTCCTTCGCGTCGACGCCGATGGTCTCGTCGCCGCCCCGCTGCGGCTGGATGAGCCGGCGCGAGTGGGGGAGTGGGTCATCGCCGTGGGCAACCCCCTCGGGCTCGGCCACAGCGTGAGCGCCGGGATCGTCAGCGGCCGTGGCCGGACGGCCAACATCACCACCTACGAGGACTTCATCCAGACCGACGCGGCGATCAACCCTGGGAACAGCGGCGGCCCGCTGGTGGACCTTCAGGGCCGGATCGTGGGCGTGAACACCGCGGTGGCTGACATTCGCATGGGGGGCCAGGGCATCGGATTCGCGATCCCCGCGAGCATGGTGGCCGAGGTCACGGAGCAGCTCGCGCGCTGGGGTGAGGTGCGCCGGGGCTACGTGGGAGTCAACCTGCGCGAGCTGCGTGAGTCGGAGCTGAGCCGCCTGGACTACAGCGGCCCGAGCCGGGTCGCGGTCCGGAGCGTGGTGCGCGGCGGCCCGGCCGAGGCGGCGGGGCTCGAGCCGGGCGACCTGGTCGTGCGGGTCAATGACCGACCGGTCACCACGGTCCAGAGCCTCATGGCGGTCATCGCCAGCTACGCCCCGGGAACGGAGGTGGAGCTCGAGGTCCGCAGGGATCGCTCCGAGAGGTCCGTGGCGGTCAAGCTCGGAGAGCGGCCGAGGCCGAAGTGAGCCGCCGGCGGCCCCTCTCGGGGCCGCGCCGGCACGGAGGCCGCGGCCCTCAGGCCACGTCCGACTCGCTGTGAGGGGGCCCGTCCCCGCTCGCTCTGACCTCGGCTTCCGCCTTCGCGACCGCGAGGCGCACGTCGAGCGCCGTGTCCGGGGTGACGGAGATGGAGCTGATGCCGCAGCGGACGAGGAACCCGGGGATCTCATCGGGGTGGTCGCTGGGCGCCTGGCCGCAGATCCCGATCTCCAGGCCCCGCCGCCGGTAGGCGGAGATCGCATCGGCGATCATGCGCTGCACCGCCGGGGACCGGGCGTCCACGGCGTGCCGATAACCCTCGAGGTCGTCGCGGCTGACCGCGTAGACCGTCTGGACGAGGTCGTTCGATCCGATCGAGCCGCCGGTGAGGTCCATGGCGTCGATGAAGCGGTCCGCCTCGATGACGTTGCTGGGGAGCTCGATCATGAGGAACAGCCGGACGTCGGCCTCCGGCCCGAGGCCGCGGTCAGCGAGCAGCCCGCTCACCTCCGCCCCCTCCTCTGGTGAGCGGCAGAAGGGGACCATCAGCTCCAGGTTCTCGAGGCCGAGGCGTCGCTTCACGAGGCGAAGCGCGTCGCACTCCATCTCGAAGGCGGGGGTGAAGTCGGGGTCCACGTAGCGGCTGGCACCGCGCCAGGCGATCATCGGGTTCTCCTCGACGGGCTCGAAGAGGCGCCCGCCGAGCAGCTCGCGGTACTCGTTGGACTTGAGGTCCGAGAGGCGTACGAGGACCGGGCGTGGGTGGAAGGCGGCGCAGATGAGACCGACCCCCTCCATGACGCGGTCCACGAAGAACTGCCGCTTGTCGGCGTAGGCCGCGGTGCGCCGATCGATGGCGCCCAGGATCCCGCGGAGCTCCTCCTCGCCCTCGGCCTCGAGGCGCTCGTGGAAGCGCTCGAGCACCGGCGCGAGCTTGCCGGTCTCCAGGAAGTCCTGGAGCTCCTGTCGGTAGAGCAGCGCGAGGGGGTGGACGCCGACCTCGCTGGTGAGGATGAACTCGAGGCGCGCGAGGCCCACCCCGTCCACCGGGAGCTGGCTGTCGGTCAGCGCCTTGGAGGGGAACCCGACGTTGAGCTTGATCTTGGTCTCGAGTTCGATGGAGGTGTCGACCTCGGTGCGCTCGACCTCGAAGGGGTGGATGCCGTCGAAGACGAGGGCGATGTCACCCTCGGCGCAGGTGCCGGTCACCTCCTGCAGGGGCGCGAGGCGCTTGGTGGCGTCCTCGCACCCGACGATCGCCGGGATGCCGAACTCACGCGCGATGATCGCCGCGTGGGACGTGCGGCCGCCCTTCTCCGTGATGATCAGGGAGGCGTCCTTCATCAGGGGCTCCCAGTCCGGGGTGGTCATCTCGGTGACGAGGACGTCGCCCGAGTCGAAGACCCGCTCCTCGACCGGGATGTCCTCCAGCCGCTCTCCGGAGGCGATCCGCTCGCGCAGGGCCCGCTTGCGCAGGATCACCTCCTCATAGTCCCTGTAGCGCCGGACCCGGCCGGCGCCGATCCGCGTCCCGACGGCCTGCCCCTCGGCCAGGATCTTGCCGTCGACGGCCAGCTGGGCGGCGAGCCCCGACGGCATGGCGTAGCGGATGATCTCGGTGGGGCGCGCCTTGGAGTGGACGGTCTCCGGGCGCGCTTGGACGATGAAGAGGTCCTGGCTCCGCCCGTCCTTGGCCCACTCGATGTCCATGGGCTGGCCGTAGTGCTCCTCGATGGCGAGCGCCATCCGGCCCAGCTCGCCGATCTCCTCCCGCGAGAGCGACCACTGCCGGCGCCTCGCGCTGGAGGTGTCGTTGCTCTCCGTCCGGGTGCCACCCTGGGTCGAGTAGACCATCGCCTGGTCCTTGGCGCCGAGGTGGCGGTGCACGATGGCCGAGTAGCCGCGCCGCAGTCCCTCCTTCCAGATGGTGAACTGGTCGGGGGAGACCGACCCCTGGACCACCAGCTCCCCGAGGCCATAGCTGGAGCTGATATGGATCACGCCTCGGTGCCCCGAGTCGGGGTCTAGGGTGAACATGACGCCGGAGGTCGCCAGGTCACTGCGGACCATCTTCATCACGACCACCGCGAGGGAGGCGGCCAGGGGGTCCATGTCCTTGGCGAGCTGGTAGGAGACCGCGCGTTCGGTGAAGAGGCTGGCGCAGCACTCCTTCCAGCGCAGCAGCACCTCGTCGAAGCCGTTGACGTTCAGGTAGCTCTCGCACTGGCCGGCGAAGCTCGCGTCTGCCGAGTCCTCGACCGTGGCGGACGAGCGAACCGCGACGTCGACCTCCGCGCCGTACTCGTCGCAGAGCTGGCGATACGCTTGCTCGAGGCAGCCGCTCACGTCGGTGGGGACGGGGGTCGCGACCACCAGCTGGCGGGCGAGGGCCGTGCGCCCGTACATCTCGAGCTGGTCGTCGGCGTTGGCGCCGTCGAAGCACGCGCGCAGGGCCTCGTCCAGGCTGCCGCAGCGAGCAGCGGTCGCCCGGACGCGCGCGAGGCCCTGGGGCTCCTCCACCTCGAGCCACGCCCGTTGATCCACTGGCGCCTCGAGGAAGCGCCGATAGGAGGTGGCGGTGGTGGTGAAGCCGTTGGGGACCCGGACGCCGCGGGGGACGAGTTCGCGGTAGAGCTCGCCCAGCGAGGCCCCCTTGCCACCGACCAGGTCAGCGTCATCTCGGCCGACCTCGGAGAACCAGAGGAGTAGGGATTGGTCGCGATGGGTCATGGGGCACCTGAGCGGATGGGCAGCGAACGGGTCCGTGTTCCTTTTCGAGAACAGAGCCCCCAGGTATGAATGAGGGTAAGCCCTATGTCGGCCTGTGGTGCCCTGACGCGTTACGGGCTTATTCCCCACGGTTCGCGCCCTCGCCGCGAGGTTTTTGCAGAACCCCCTCGTCCGCACGGTTCCGCTCGGGCGAACCATGGGTGGTAATAGAGTCCCGCCTGCCGCTTCCTGGCCGGCGCTCAGCAACCGCTCAACTCATGATCACAAAACTGGTTCAGGGAGCCCTCCTCGTGGCCGCCGCCGGGATCGCGTACAGCGCCCCGGTCGTGCCCCAGGACGGCCCCGCCCCGAAGCCGGTCGCCCAGAAGGGCGACGACGGCCCCGCCGTCCAAGGCGACTCGAAGAAGAAGGCGAAGGAGGACAAGATCACGGTCTGGACCCTCCACGCCGACGGCAAGGGCTGAAGCGCGGGCAAGAAGGCCCGTGCGGCCTTCCTCAGCGTCCTCGACGAGGACGACGACATCGAGCGCATCTTCTGGAGCGGGACCCGCGCCAGCTTCACCCTGAAGAAGGGGGTGAAGATCGATGAGAAGGCCCTCAAGGCCGCCATCGAGAAGCAGCGCCTCAAGTGGGTCTCCCTCACCAGCCGCGAGTCCGAGCGCGCCAAGGCGGCCTACGTCGCCAAGACGCCCGGCCTGACATGAAGCGACACCGCCGGGAGGGTCCGTGAGACCCTCATGAAGTCCCTCGGGGACAACGTCGCCGATGTCTACGCCGGTCCCGAGATCATCATCCAGATGAAGAAGGACGAGAAGCTCGACGAGGCCAAGCTGAAGGCCGCCCTCGCCAAGCACAAGGTGAAGATGAAGAGCATCAAGAAGGACAAGACCTACATCCTCTGATCGCCCGCGCGGCCGCGCGCCCCCTCCTGGGCGCCCGTCGCGCCTCGTCACGCAGGCACCCCGGTGGATCCGTCCGCCGGGGTGCCTCGCGTTTTGCAGGGGGCGCCGGACGGGAGTGTTCGGCTGGCGTTCCGGCGCGCGGCCCCGTCCCGTACAGTCGATGGCCACCATGAGCTCCTTCGAACCGACCCCCGACGATCGCTTCTCCTTTGGCCTCTGGACCGTGGGCAACCCCGGCCGTGACCCCTTCGGTCACGCCGGCCGCCCGGTCCTCGACCCCTGCGACATCGTCGCGAAGCTCGGGGAGATCGGCGCCTGGGGGGTGAACCTGCACGACGAGGACCTCGTGCCCTTCGGCAGCTCCGCTGCGGAGCGCGATCGGATCGTGGGGGACTTCAAGAAGGCCATGGCGGACTCGGGCGTGGTCTGCCCCATGGCCACGACCAACCTCTTCAGCCAGCCGATCTTCAAGGATGGTGCGTTCACCTCGAACGACCCGGCGGTGCGGGCCTTCGCGATTCGCAAGACGATGGACGCCATCGACCTCGGCGTGGAGCTGGGCGCCAGCACGTACGTGTTCTGGGGAGGCCGCGAGGGCGCCGAGGCCGACGCCTGCCGCGACCCGCGAACGGCGCTGGCGAACTTCCGCGATGCCATCGACTTCCTCTGCGGCTACGTGAAGGACCAGGGCTACGACCTTCGCTTCGCGCTCGAGGCCAAGCCCAACGAGCCGCGGGGTGACATCTACCTCTCGACCACGGGGCACATGCTCCACTTCATCTCGACCCTGGACCACAGCGAGATGGTCGGCGTCAACCCGGAGGTGGCCCACGAGACCATGGCGGGCCTCTCCTTCGTGCACGGCGTCGGGCAGGCCATGGAGTGCGGCAAGCTCTTCCACATCGACCTCAACGGTCAGCGCATCGGCCGCTACGACCAGGACCTGCGGTTCGGCTCCGAGGACCTCAAGCAGGCGTTCCTCCTGGTGCGGCTCCTCGAGGGGACGGGCGGAGGTGCGCGCTACGAGGGGCCGCGCCACTTCGACGCTCACGCCTATCGGACCGAGGACCACGACGGGGTCTGGGAGTTCGCCAAGGGCTGCATGCGGACCTACAAGCTCCTCGCCGCCCGGGCGGCCGCGTTCGACGCGGACCCGGACGTCCAGGCCATCCTCTCCGGCACCACGGAGTCCAACCTCGTGGACGTGGGGGCGGGCTACAGCGCAGAGCGCGGCGCCGAGCTCCGGGGCCTCGAGATCGACGCCGAGGGCCTGGGCGCCAAGGGCCTGGGCTACGAGCGGCTCGACCAGCTGATGGTGGAGCACATGATGGGGGCGCGCGGTTGAGCGCCCGCGGGGACCTGTTCCTCGGCCTCGACGTCGGCACCCAGAGCACCAAGGCGGTCCTGGTCGACGTGGACTCCGGCCAGGTGGTGGCCCGCGCGAGCCGCGCCTACGACCTCATCGAGGGGCTGCCTCCGGGGCACGCCGAGCAGCATCCCGACACGTGGTCGGAGGCGGTGATCGCCGTGACCCGCGAGGTGGGCGAGGGCGCGCGGGTCCGCGGCGTGGGGGTCTCTGGCCAGCAGCACGGCGCGGTGCTCCTCGGAGAAGGAGACGAGGTCCTGCGCCCGGCGAAGCTGTGGTGTGACACCTCCGCCGCCGCCGAGGCGGCGGCCCTCTCCAGTGAGCTCGGCCGCACGGTCCCCGCGGGCTTCACGGGCCCCAAGCTGCGCTGGTCGGCGGAGCATGAGCCGGACCTGTGGGCGCGGGTGCGGCGGGTGCTCTTGCCCCACGACCACATCAACCTCCTCCTCACGGGGGAGTTCTTCACCGAGGTGGGGGACGCGTCCGGGACCGGGTACCTCGACCCCTCCACGGGCACCTACGACGCCGCGGCCATGGAGGCCACGGCGCCGGGGCTCGCGGGGTTCGTCCCGCCGCTGCGCCCCTGCGCCGCCCCCGCGGCCGAGCTCTCCGCGAGCGCCGCCGCGGCGCTGGGGCTCGAGGCCGGGATCCCCGTGTCCGCGGGGGGCGGCGACAACATGATGAGCGCCATCGGCGCCGGGGCCACGCGTCCGGGCGTGTCCGTCTGCAGCCTCGGGACCTCGGCGACCGTGTTCGCCTACTCGGCCGAGCCGACGCTCGACCCCGGCGGAGACATCGCGAGCTTCCGTGCGTCGAGCGCGGGCGTGGACGGGTTGGCAGGACACTTGCCGCTGCTCTGCGTCATGAACTGCACCGAGCCGCTGGAGGACCTGCGTGGTCTGACAGGAAAGGGGCACGACGAGCTCACCGACCTCGCCCGCGCGGCGTCCATGGGGGACGAGCTGCTCGTTCCGTTCTTCATGGGGGAGCGGGTGCCCAACCTCCCCGACGCCACGGCCACGCTCACCGGGCTCCGACCCGGATCGCTCTCGCCGGGGGTGCTCTACCGAGCAGCCCTCGAGGGGGTGGCCCTCAACCTCGC
This sequence comes from uncultured Planctomycetaceae bacterium, assembly GCA_964511565.1. Taxonomy (GTDB): domain Bacteria; phylum Planctomycetota; class UBA1135; order UBA1135; genus Saltatorellus. The sequence goes on along the minus strand of CAZEFP010000050.1, from coordinate 4,036 downwards.
GGCCGGGGTCGAGCGCATGCGCGGCATGGGCATTGAGCCCGAGGAGGTCCGGCTGGTGGGGGGCGCCGCCAGGAATGCCCTCTGGCAGGAGATCCTGGCCACCACCTTCGGCGTCCCCGTCCGGGTCCTGATGGAGACGGAGACCGCCGCCGTGGGCGCCGCGTTGCAGGCGGCTGCGGCCGCCCGGCAAGAGCCCGTGGACCAGATCGCCCAGGCCTTCGTCGCCTACGGCGGGCCGGCGGTCGCGCCCTCCACCGACGCCGCGACGTTGGAGCGGCTCGGGCGCCTGCGCGGCCGGCTGGCAGAGGCTGTCGCCGCCCAGAGGGGAGCCTGAGGTCCCGTGGGGCCGCGCGGCGGCCCACCCAAGAATGCGCGCGGCCCGCGCGGGATCGTCTCCCGCGCGGGCCGCGCTTCAAGCCGGAGGCTGGATCAGGGGAACTGGACCCAGACGCCGTCGGAGAAGTTCGACGTCGCGAACCCGAGGACGGAGTCGCGGTGCCAGGCCTGGAAGTGCCAGCGGTCGCCGCTCATGGCCGAGGTCATGCCGGTCGGGGTCGGGATCATGTCCAGGTCGACGGGCGTGAAGAACGCGCCCGAGGTGCCCGAGAACAGGATGCCGCCGCCGACGCCGCGGCCGATGTTGCCCGCCAGGCAGAGGTTGCCCTGGCTACCGCCGGCGTTCGGGATGAAGCCCTGGGTGAGGGAGGCGAGGAAGTAACCGAACGCGTTCTGGGTGAGGTTCACCGCCTCGAGGTCCATGCTGCGCAGCGTCAGGTCGACGTTGGACGCGATCATGGTCGAGGCCTGCCCGGTGGAGTTCGGGATCGCCGTGCAGTAGGTCTGGATCACCAGGGTGCCGCCGCCGGTGCCGGGGCCCTCGGTCGGGAAGATCTGGGCGCCGGGGTTGCCGGGCTTGAAGAGGCCGAGGAGGCCGGACTTCGCCTCAGGGGCGGCGTCGGCGGTGAACCAGAAGCTGTAGGTCGTTCCCCAGCGGAGCGCGTTGGCGTCCTGGTTCACGGCGTAGCTCTCGGTGGTCCAGGTGATGTCGTTGGCGGTGACCGTCGCGTTCCAGTCCAGGTTCGTGTACGGCTCGCCGGAGTGGTAGAGCGGGAACGACATGCCCGGGTTCGTGACCGTCACGTTCGCGCCCAGGGGGACCGTGAAGCTCTCGCCGGAGAAGTCGCTGTTGTTGTTGAAGATGGCGTAGTTGTACGTCCAGGTCCCGTCGCCGTTGTCCACGACGTTGGAGCCGGCGACGAACTGGCCCTCACCGGGGACGTTGATCTCCTCGATCGCGGCGGTCGGCGTCGTGGCGGACCAGGCGTAGATCGCCGGCTGCTCGCGGACCGTCGCGCCCCCGATGTTCAGGCGCCAGGCGCCGTTGGTCGTCGAGCCGGGGCGGCTCAGGCGGGTGTAGGAGACGTTGTTGAAGCCGTTGCCGGCCGCGGCGTCGTCCGGGGCGATGTACTGGGACTCACCCCAGTAGGTGGCGTTGGGGTACTGGCTGGGGTCCACGTCGTCGTTGGCGACCTGGATCCGCTTGAAGACCCGGTCCCCGGTCTGACCCTGCTGGGCGAACGGGTAGGAGAAGGCGCCGGTGAACGCGTTCACTTGCCAGCGCGGGCCGAGCCCCGACTGGGAGCCGTTGAGGCCCGAGCTGTAGGGGTCGGAGCAGCCGACGCCGAGGCGGCTGCCGGTGCCGGAGCTGTTGCAGTTGCAGCAGAGGTTCTGCTGGAGGGCGGTGAAGCCGTGCTTGAGCCAGCTCTGGCCGATCTGCTCGAAGCGACCATCGTCGATACGGTAGATGTTCTGACCGATGACCGGGTGCTGGTTGCTGCTCGCGATCCAGAGGAGCTCGGCGTCGCCAACGTTGCAGGAGGTGGTCCCGAGGGAGTACCCCGCGACGCCGCCCGTCGCGCCGAAGTTCGAGATGTTCGGGAGCCCGCCGACGATGACGTCGGGGCCGGTGGTCGGGTTGGTGCAGCCGCCGCTTCCGCCGCCGCCCGCGGTGATCTCGATGGAGCCGACCCCGGAGCTGCTGCCGGAGAAGGAGCCGCCGCGGATGAGGTAGGTGGTCCCTGCCATCGCAGACCAGCTCACAGTCGACTGCAGGCCGCAGGCGTCGTCGTTGCAGGTGATCTGGGTGCTGCAGTTGCTGAACACCGCGAGGACGGTGTCCCAGCTCGCGTTGCCGCAGGTGGAGACCTGGTAGTCGCTGGTGCTCGGCGCGGTCCAGGACCACCAGACGTCTCGGCCGATGCCGCCGCACCCGGAGGGGCCGCCGCTCGTGGCGCTCGTGGTGTTGAAGACGAAGGTGCCGAGGCCGGAGATGGGCTGGGCGTTGGAGCAGTCATCTGCTCCCTGGGCGCCGGCGAGCCCCATCAGCGGGGCGGCGAGGAGCGACGTGGCGGCGAGGAGTTTCGGGACGCGCATGGGTCGTTGAACTGGAGTGTTAGGGAAGGAAGCAGCGCCTCAGGGGCACGTGCGGTGCTCTGGGCCGGAAGGGCTCTGCACCCCGGGAAGACGCGGCGGCGGTTCGGAAGGGTCCGCGGGGCACCGAAATACTCTCACGCTACCGCCCTTGATGCTGGTCTCAACTTGAGACCGTTGGGGTTCGTGGGTCCCGGCCTGGGGCGCCGGGGCGTCCGGGACCTGCCCAGGCGCCTCGCCGGGCCGATTTGCGACGACTGGCGGGACCCGGAGCGGTGGCGAGCTGACGTTCGCCGTCCCTGGGGCGATCAGCCGAGGAGCCAGACGACCAGCGGGAGCGATGCGGCGACCATGCAGACGACGGCCAGGGCTCCAGCCAGCAGGAATCGGGGGCCCACTCGCACCAGGCGCGGGACGTTCAGGGTCAGCCCGATGGCGGCCAGCGCCACGCCGAGGAGCCAGCTCCCGGTCTGCTTGAGCCAGGCCCACAGCGGACGCGCGTCGTCTCCGACCGCGAGCTCGCCATCGAGCCAGCCGCTGGCGCGCAGGCCGGAGGCGACCACGAAGAGCCAGACGAAGTGGGGGACGCCGACGCCCTTCCGTGACTCCCCCGCATCGCCCTTGTCGCGCAGCAAGAGCGCCATCAGGACCACGGTGGGGACGAGCATGGCCACGCGCAGCAGCTTGTAGAGGGTGGCCCACTCGACGGCATCTCCCCCGAATGCCTCGCCGGTGGCGATGGCCTGGGGCACCGCGTGCACCGTGAGCCCCGCCAGGGCGCCGCCCGCGTGGCCGCCGACGCCGAAGGCGGTCGCCGCGGGGGGGAGCGCGAAGAGCATGGCGACGCCGAGGAGGTTGATGACCCCGATGGCGAGGCCGAGGTCCTCCTCCTTCGCCTTGACCGTGGGAGCGACGGCCATGATCGCGCTGTTGCCGCACACCGCGGTCCCGGCCCCGAGAAGCAGCGCCGCGCGCGGGTCGAGCCCGCAGACCCGGCCGGCGACGATGGCGCCGAGGAAGGCGGCGGCCATGGCGACCACGACCACGAGGAGGGTCCCGCCGATGGCGCCGCCCGCCAGCAGGCGCTCCAGGTCCATTCCGAAGCCGATCAGCACGATGGCGGCGGGGATGAGCGCCTTCGAGACGGTCTTTGCCGCGGTGGTGAAGCGAGCCTGGATGGCCGGGATCAGCGCGAGCGCGAGCCCGAGCACCAGGGCGAGGACGGACGGAGAGGGGACGAGGCGGGAGGGGCCGAGGGCCGGTCGGACGAGCACGGCGGCGGCCGTGAGCGCGGCGCAGAGGAGGCCGCAAAGGAGGACAGACCGATCAGGGCCGCTGGATTCGCTGGACATCGCCGGCACCGTACCGAGTCCTCCGGCGAGGACACCCCGCCCCTCGGCCCATTTCACGCGCGGGTGGTCACGGACGGCCTCGGAGCCGCAGAAGGCACGCGCCAGGGTCCAACGCTCCGGCTCGACCGATGGTGCCCGAGGTGGCTAGGGGGCCCCTGGGCGTGCTGATCCCTGGCGGATCCTGGGCGCGACGGGCGGATCCGGACCGAGCCTGTCCGAAGTCGGGCTCGGATCGAGGGGCAGCGGGGTCTAGA
>CAZEFP010000049.1:0-11290 GCA_964511565.1 uncultured Planctomycetaceae bacterium | reverse complement strand
GCCGCGCGCTCGAGCCAGCGGAAGGCGGTGGTGGCGCTCCCCGGGACACCGAGACCGTCGGAGTACCTGAGCGCCAGGTCGAACTGGGCGTCGAGGTCCCCCTTGCGGGCCCTTGAACGGAGCATCTCGACTTCGAGGTCAGCCATGCCATCGCGTCCCGCCCAAGGTCCTGGAGCCGATCAGGGGCTTCAGAGGGGAGGGAGGCGTGCCGATATCGTAGGGACCTGGGGGCCGCGAATGTGACGGTTCCGGCGGTCTTGATCCGTCTCGGTCCCAGGGACCTGTTCCCAGCCCATGTCCACGCCCCGCTCCCAAGACGCCCGCCCAGGCGCCCTCGGCCCGCACGCGGCTGGAGCCCTCGCCTGCCAGGGATGCCGGCACCTCTATTCCACATGGCGGCCCGAGCGCCCCCGCGGGTGCCGCGCCTACGGGTTCGAATCCGCCGCCTGGCCGGCCGCGGTGGTGGCGCAGTCCTCCGGCGAGGGCTGCACCCTGTTCGAGGCCCGGCCAGGTGGCGACGCGCCGCCGCCCGAGGCCCGGCGACGTGGGACCCACGAGGGCGGGCTGTACGGCTGAGGCTCAACGGCGCTCGTCGTTAGGTCCGGTGCGACCCGAGCACTAGGCTCTGGTCCATGGACAACGACACCCTCACGGCAGGCCACAACCTCACGTCGCTCCAGACCTTCCTGATCTCGGAGCGCTCGAAGTACCCCCACGCCACCGGGCGGTACACGATGGTGCTCTCCGCGCTGTCGCTGGCGGGTAAGTTCATCGCGGCCCGCTGCCGCCGCGCCCGCCTCGAGGACGTGCTGGGGGCCATGGGCTCCGACAACATCCAGGGTGAGGCCCAGCAGAAGCTGGACGTGATCGCCAACGAGGCCCTCATCCGCTCCCTCGGCTCCCGGCCCGGGGTGGCGGTGGTCGCATCCGAGGAGGACGACGACCCGATCGTCCTGAGCAACGACACCTCCGGGGAGCGCCCCTACGTGGTGCTCTTCGACCCCCTCGACGGCTCCTCCAACCTCGACGTCTGCGGCAGCGTCGGGACCATCTTCAGCATCCTCCTCCACGACCGCCGGGCCGAACACGTGGAGGAGAGCGCGCTCCAGCCGGGCCTCCGCCAGGTGGGCGCCGGCTACGTCCTCTACGGTCCCTCCACGGTGCTCGTCCTGACCGCGGGAACCGGCGTGCAGATGTTCGTGCTCGACCCCACCATCGGATCGTTCCTCCTGGTGGACGACGACGTCCGCATCCCCGAGGCAGGCAAGTCGTACTCCATGAACACGGCCAACCTGGGCTCGTGCCCCGAGGGCTACCAGCGCTACGTGGAGTGGGCCAACGGGAACGGTTACTCCATGCGCTACGCCGGCGCCATGGTGGCCGACGTGCACCGCATCCTCATGAAGGGCGGCGTCTTCCTCTACCCGCCCACCGCCAGCGCCCCGAGCGGCAAGCTGCGCCTCATGTACGAGTGCAACCCCATGGCCATGCTCATGGAGCAGGCCGGCGGCAAGTCCTACTCGGGCACCCAGCGCACCATGGAGATCCAGCCCGACGCCCTGCACCAGCGAGTCCCCGTGGTGCTCGGCAGCCCGGATGAGGTCGATCACGTCCTGCGGCATATCTCCGGCTGACGCGTCAGCCATCGCGGCTCCAGTGATGGGGCCGCGAACTGCTCCAGCGCGATACAGCACCCCCCGGGCCCGGCGTCCTCTCGATCTCCCCCCCGTTCCAGGGTCCGTTCCCTGAGCACCGTGGCAGGATTGCGAGCAAGATGGCCCGCCGTATCCCAAACGTCCTCCTGACCGCCGCGCTGATCGCCTCCTCCGCAACCGTGCCTGCCACGGCCCAAACAACGGAGGACGTTCAGCTACCCAACTCGGACCCCGGTGGCTTCCACTCCATCGCGATCCGCCATGACCGCGTCGTCGCCGGCGCTCCCCAGGCCGAGTTCGCGGGTCCAGAGAAAGGAACGGCCTACCTCTTCGACGCGGCCACTGGCCAGCAACTGCTGAGGTTCGACGCCGGGGACGCCGAGTCGTTCGACTGGTTCGGCTCGTCCGTCACCCTCAACGACGACGTCGTGCTCGTCGGCTCGCCCCGCCACAACGAGTTCGCCTTCATGGCCGACACCGGGGCGGCCTACGTCTTCAGCGCCACGACGGGCCAGCAGCTCCACGACCTCACCCCCGCGGACCTCGGAAGCGGCCGGCGCTTCGGCACGAGCGTCTCGCTCAGCGGCGACCTGGCCGCCATCGGCGCCGAGGGGTTCGCGGGAGCCGTCTACGTCTTCGACGTGGCCGCAGGTCAGGAGCTCCACAAGCTCACGGCCAGCGACGGCGTGAACGGAGACCGCCTCGGAGGTTCAGTCTCGATCTCGGGCCCGCTCATCGCAGCGGGCGCGCGATTTGCGGACTCGATGGCGGGTGCCGCGTACGTCTTCGACGCCAGCACCGGCGCCGAGCTCGTGAAGCTCCTTCCCGCCGACGGCGCCGATGGAGACACGTTCGGTGAGGCCGTCGCCATCGATGGCGACCGCGTGGTGGTCGGCGCTCCGCGCCACGGCTTCAACGGTGAGAAGTCGGGCGCGGTCTACATCTTCGACGCGGTGACGGGCAACGAGCTCATGAAGCTCGTGGCCTCTGACGGCGTCGCCCATGACCGCTTCGGGAGCTCGGTGGCGATCCACGGCCCCACGATTGTGGTGGGCGCCCCCCAGGCCGACACGGCGGGCAACAACGCGGGGGTGGCGTACGTCTTCGACCTCGCCACCGGTCAGGAGCTCGACAAGCTCATCGGCAACCAGTCGAGCCCGTGGGAGAGCTTCGGCAGGGCCACCTCCATCTGGGGAGGCAGCGTCGCGGTCGCCGGCTCCGGCGTCGGCCGCGTGTTCCACCTGGACCTCACGACCTCCTTCTGCGCTCCCAGCAGCGGGAACTCGGTGTCCTCCACCGGCGCTGCGCTGATCTCCACCGGCGGATTCGGCACCGCCCAGGCCACGTTCAACGTCGTCGGCGTCCCCAACTCCTTCGGCCTCCTCGTCGCTGGCACGTCCTCCACAAGCGTTGCCCTCGGGTGCGGCACCCGCTGCATCGGCGGTAGCTTGATCCGGGGCCAGGTCGTGATGGCGAGCGCCAACCAGGTCGTGGACATCCCCCTCGACATGGCCTTGGCGGGGGTCACCCACGTCCAGTTCTGGTACCGAGACGCCGGCAGCTGCGCCGCCGGCTTCGACCTCTCCAACGCGCTGACCCGCTGACGCACCGGGGGCAGCCCCCTGAGGGCTGCTTCGAACGCGGCCTGCGGCCCCGGCCGGTCTATCCCCGCAAGTCGCGCAGGACCCTCAGGTCGGGATCCACCTCGACCTCCGCCTCCCCCACCTCGAGGGTCGCCTCGCCGCCCTCCATGGGGACGCGGCGCGCCTCGCCGCCGACGATGACCTCCACCGGCATGGGGAAGGGCAGCTCGTCCGGCGCCTCCCAGCGCAGGCTCAAGGTCCCTCCGTCACGCTCCACCGCAAGAACCGGCAGGGGGCCGCGCCGCAGGTAGACCTCGAAGAACCACCCGAGCTTGCGCCCCGAGACCTCCTCGGCGATGGCGAGCAGCTCGTCCGTATCGCTGAAGCGAACCGCCGAACCGTCGGTGGTCTTCTCCAGCTCAGGGTCCGGGTACGCCCAGCGCCGAAGAACCTTGAAGAAGGTCTCATCCCCGAGGAGCCAGCGCAGGGAGTGACAGACCCACGACCCCTTGAAGTAGATGTCGCCGCCCGGGGCATCGGTGCCGGTCTTGGAGAAGTAGATCGAGTCGCTGGTGCGCGGCGGCGCGGGCGCCACCGGGGCGTTGTTCATCACCCGCAGCAGGTCGATCTTCATCTTCTTCTGGTACGCCTCGCGACCGAAGCGCTCCTCGAGGTAGAGCGGCTGCATGTACGTGCCGATCCCCTCGTGGATCCAGAAGTCGGCCCAGTCCCGCGCGGTCACGAGGTTCGCCCACCACTCGTGCGCCAGCTCGTGGTGGTGCAGCCAGTCGTAGTCGAAGTTCGGGTCGCCGCGGTACTTGTTGCCGTAGGCGATGATCGACTGGTGCTCCATCCCAAGGTGCGGGGTCTCCACGACCCCGTACTTGTCTCCCCGGAAGGGGTACGGCCCGCAAAAACGCTCGAAGAAGCGCAGGTGCTCGAGGATCTCCGCCATGAAGGCCTCGCCCTTCTCCTTGTTCTCCGGCAGCACCCAGAAGATCACGGGGAAGGTGTCCCCCGCCACGCTCTCCAGCGAGCTCACGAGCTCCACGTAGGGCGCCGCGTTGAAGGCCACCGTGTAGTTGGCGATGGGCGTCGAGACTCGCCACTGCGACGTGGTCTTCCCATCGATGGTCGAGCTCCCGATCCGGCGGCCGTTGGTCGCCACCACGAGCCCCTCGGGGACCGTGAAGGTGAGGTCCATGGACTCGGGCTTGTCCGAGGGGTGATCCTTGCAGGGCCACCACAGGTCGGCGCCCTCCCCCTGACAGCTGGTGGCGATCCACGGCTCGCCGTCGGCCTCCGACCAGGTGAAGCCGCCCTCCCAGGGCGGACGCTCCGCCTCGTGGGGCACCCCGCCGTACTCCACGACCACCTTGAAGTCCTCCCCCGGCACGTCCGTGAACGCGGAGGACCCGATCCAGATGTCCCCACCCTGACGAGTGAAGCCCAGGGGCAGCAGCTCGTCCTTGCCGCCAAGGACCCGGGTGACCTCCAGCCCCGGGTCGAGCTGGAGCACGATCTCGCGGGTCGCGCCGAGCAACCTCGCCGTCATGGTCAGCGAGCCGAGGATCGACCTGGACTCGGGGCTCACCTCGAGGTCGAGCCCGTAGTGGAGCACGTCGAAGGCTGCCTGCTCGTCCATGAGCGCTCCCCCCGAGGTGTTCTGGGCAGCTTCCTGGGGCGAGAGGGCGGCGAGGAGGAGCAGTGCGATCATGGGGTCGTCCGATGAGGGACCGCGTCGAGGCGTCCGGAGAGCCCGAAGCGCTGGAGCAGGGGGCCCAGAGTACCCGGGTCCGCGCCGCGGTAGGCGAGGCGGTCCAGGGTGGCATCCAGGGGGGCGTCTGTCGCGCAGGTGGCGAGATCTCGGGAGAGGAACGCCGCCTCGCGGTGCTCCTCTAGCTTCTTGCCGAGGGTCCGGGCCCCGCGGATGGTGAGCCCGGCCACGCGGTCCAGGTCGCCATAGAGCTCATCGAGGTCCGCGAACTCCTGCAGCAGCGCCACGGCGGTCTTCGGGCCGACACCCCGCACCCCTGGGATGTTGTCCACGCTGTCCCCCGCGAGACCGAGGAGGTCCCGGATCTGTTCCGGCCGGACACCGAAGCGTTCCAGCACGTCGGCTGGCCCGAGGCGAGTCCCCCGCGCGAAGTCCAGGAACCACGTCTGCTCGTCCACCAGCTGGGCGAGGTCCTTGTCCGCCGTGACGACCACGGTCTCCTCGACGGCGGACGCGAAGCGTGCCTTGGCGGTCGCCACCAGGTCGTCGGCCTCGTAGCGGTCGTCGATGCAGCAGAACGCGCCCATCGCCGCTGCGACCTCCTGACAGCCATCGAGCTGCGCCACGAGGTCCTCGTCGGGCAGGTCGCGGTTCGCCTTGTACTCCGGATACACGTCGTTCCGGAAGCTGGTGGTCAGGCTGCCGTCGAAGGCCACGAGCAGGGCCTCGGGGCGCTCCTCACGGATGAAGCGCGCCAGCATGTCGACGAACCCTCGCACCGCGTTGATGGGGCGTCCCTCGGGGTCCGTGAGGGAGGAGGGCAGCGAGAAGAAGGCCCGGAAGATGTAGGGGCTCGCGTCCACCAGGTGGAGGCGCCGCGGGGCCGCCCCCGATTGGGGTTGATTCGACATGGCCCGCCGAGGGTAACAGCGCCGCACGAGTTGACCGGCTCGCTGCCCCTCGGGCGGCCGGCAGAGCGCTCAGGCCCGTCGCGCCCGGGCATCCGCCCGGTAACCGGCGAGCCTCTCGACCGCTCCCGGCAGCTCGGGATCCAGGTCGAGCGCGTGCTCGAGGTGCCGGATCGCCTCCACGGTGCGCCCCTGGGCCTCGAGGACCACCGCGAGGTGGTGGTGGGCCTGCGGCAGTTCAGGGGCCATCGCGAGGGTGGCCCTGAGCCGCACCTCGGCTTGCTCGTACTCGCCGCGGAGGTGAAGTTCCACCGCGCGGCGGAGGGGCTTCAGTAGATCTCGCGCCGACGGTCCGGAGCAGCGAGCCAGGCGCGCCGCCCCGGAGGGCGCGGCGCTGGCAGGCTGGTTGGCAGGCTGGCAGGCTTGTTGGTGGGGTCGCGGGCTCATGGCGATGGGGTCAGGCCGCGGCGCCGCGCGAGAAGCCCCGCGCGGCAGGCAGGACTTCGGCCGGATGGATCCAGAGCTTTAGAGGTTTCTGGGGCCCGGCGCCTGGCGCATCGGGGAGCACGACTTCTGCGGGGAATCGGCTGCCGTTGGCCGCTATCGGGATCCGGGGAACCCTCTATCCTGGGGCGCCCTCGAGGCCCCGTTCCGCCTCCCTCTCTTCGATCCAAAGTGCTCTTCATGACGCTTCAAAGACTCCTCCTGGCTGCGGGTGCCGCCTCGGTGCTCGTCGCGTTCGCCACGCCCGGTGGGACGCCCCCCCTCGCTGAACAGGACACCGCCAGCTCGCCGGACGCCCGGGCCCTCTACATGGAGCACTGCGCCAGCTGCCACGGGGAGACCGGCGACGGGAAGGGCAACGAGGAGCTCGAGCGCCCGGCGAGGAGCTTCCTCCTCGGCGGCTACTCCTACGGCAACACCCAGAACGCCGTGCGCCGCTCCGTCCTCCACGGCATCCCCGGCACGCCCATGCCCGCCTTCGGCGCCACCCTCGGCACCGACGAGATCAACGCCGTCGCGGACTACGTGATCAGCCTCGGCCCCCCGGGCACCATCGTGCAGCCCGGCGAGAGCGTCCTCGTGGTCGAGGATCGGCCGATGGTGGTCAAGGGCATGATGCCCGCCTACGAGCAAGGGACGTTCCGCGAGCCTCGCAGCCTGATCGTCGGGTTCCCCAGCGGCACCACGTTCCAGTTCCGAGCCGAGGACGGCCGCCTCCTGACCGTGCGCCAGGGCGAGTTCCTCGACCGCCGAGACTGGGGCGGGCGCGGCGGCGCCGAGCTGCAACCCCTCGGCACCCTCACCTGGAAGGCCAGCCGGGCCTCCCGCGACTTCACCGAGTTCGCGGACGCGAAGACCGGGAAGGGGCTCCGCCGCAAGGTCAAGCGCACCGAGATCAAGGGGGACGACGTCTGGATCCACTTCGACCTCCTCGACGAGGCCGGCGACCGCGTCGGCGGCGGCCAGGAGTTCCTTTCGTTCCTGATGGTGAACGACGTCCCCGTCCCCATGCGCGCGATCCTCGGCAGCGGCGAAGGCCGCGAGATCGGGCTCCGCGAGCTGCCGGGCAAGAAGGGTCGCGCCAGCAACTCGATCGACGTCACCACCACGTCGAACGGCCTCGTGGCGTGCGTGCTCGACGACGCTCCCAACATGCGCATCTACCTCCACGCTCCGGCGTGGACCCCCTCGCTCGCCGCCAGCTTCCTCGCCTCGCTCCAGAAGAAGGACTGACCCGATGATCACACTCGCCATCCTCAGCGCGCTCGCCGCCCAGGATCCCGCCTTCGCCGCCACCGAGGCCGACGCGTACACCCTCGAGTACCTCAAGACCCCGGACGGCTGCGTCCTCGAGGTCGGAGGCATGGACTTCCTCTCCGACGGACGGCTCGTCGTCAGCACCCGCCGCGGTCAGGTCTGGATCGTCGAGGACCCCCTCGGCGACGACTTCGAGAACGCGAAGGTGACCCTCTTCCACGAGGGGCTCTGGGAGGGCCTCGGCCTCGACGTCAAGGATGACGAGATCCACGTCATCCAGCGCGGCGAGATCTCGAAGCTGCTGGACACCGACGGGGACGGCCGCTGCGACGTGATCGAGACCGTCGCCAGCGACTGGGGCGTGTCCGGCCACTACCACGAGTTCGCCTTCGGCCTCCCCCGGGACAGCCAGGGCAACTGGTGGATGGGCCTCAACGTCAGCTTCGGCGACCCCGAGTGGTGGCACGGCCGCTCCACGGTCCCCTACCGCGGCTGGGTCCTGCGGGTCTCCCCGGACGGCACGGTCACCCCATGGGCCAGCGGCGTCCGCAGCCCCAACGGCGTGGCGGTGGACAGCCAGGACCGGGTCTTCGTGACGGACAACCAGGGCGACTGGGTGGCGTCGAGCCCCATCTACCACATCCAGAAGGATGGCTTCTACGGCCACCCCAAGAGCCTCAACTGGACCGAGGACTACCGCTCCACGGGCAAGCTCGCCCACGACGAGATCCCGCCGGCCCGCGCCGCCACCGGACGCACCACGCCGGCGATCTGGATCCCCTACAAGTGGTCGCGGTCCACGGGCAACCTGCTGGAGGATCGCTCCGGCGGGGCCTTCGGCCTCCAGGACGGTCAGTTCGTGGTCGCCGAGCTCACCAACGGAATGGGCCTGCGCGCCGGCTTCGAGGAGGTGCAGGGCCAACTCCAGGGGTGGATCGCGCCCCTGCGCCAGGAGATCGGCTCGGTCAACCGGGTCCTCCAGGCCCCGGACGGCACGGTCTTCTGCGGCCTCACCAACCGGGGCTGGGGCGGCCGCGCCCCCGCCGACGGGCTCGTCCGCGTTCGCCGCACCGGCGCCGAGGCCATGGACCTCGCGGGCATGACCCTCCTGGACTACGACGAGGAGACGGAGAGCTTCGGCTTCGAGATCGCCTTCACCCACCCGGTCCACGGCGACTGGGAGCCGACCGCCGACCGGGTGAAGATGATCTCCTACGACTACGACTACTGGTGGGAGTACGGCTCGCCCGAGCGGCACGTCACCGAGCTGGAGCTCTCCGACGTGCAGCTCTCCGAGGACCGAACCCGCCTCACCGTCCGGTCCTACGACATCTTCCCCGCCACCTGCGTGCGGATCACCATGGAGGGGATCCAGGGGGGAAGCGGCGCGCCGCTCCTGCACCCCGAGGTCGCCTACACGATCAATCAGCTCCCCAGCGGAGCCACCACCAATGCCTACGTCTCCAAGGTCGTGCCGCCGCCCCCGAGCCGGGGCGAGGCGGACGCGGGCGTCCTGCGCCTCTCCTGGGGCGACGCGCTCGGGCAGTTCGAGGCCGAGGGCTGGGAGCTGGTGGACGCCACGCTCGACCCCGAGGACAGGCAGCGCTTCAAGACGGGTGTGGGTAACGGCGCGCTCGTGAACGCCGGGCCCGGGGCCACGGACCTCGTGACGCGAGGCGCCTTCGGCGACGCGCACGTGCACGTGGAGTTCATGCTCCCCGAGGACTCCGCCTCCGGGGTCGAGCTCGGCAACCTCGGCCGCCTGAACCTCTTCCCCGACCCCGAGGTCTGCGGCGGCTTCGAGGGCAACGGCGTCGCCGTGGGCCCCACCGCGGAGGCCTTCGGGGAGGCGGGTGAGTGGTACCCCCTCGACGTCTACTACCGCGCCGCCACGGACGAGAGCCCCGGCTTCCTCGACCGCGTGGAGCTCAACGGAGTCACCGTGATCGAGGGGCTCGAGGTCCCGAACGCGGGCAAAGGGCGCGCGCCCATCCGCTTCATCGGTACCAGGGGCGCGGTCGCCGTCCGGAACGTCCAGGTCAAGCCGCTGGACCGCCCCGCCGACGCGGGGGAGTGGGAGTTCCTGGACGCCAGCGCTTCCTGGGACGACTGGGAGCTGGTCGGAGGCTGCAACTTCGAGCTCGAGAACGAGGAGCTGATCGGCAAGGGCGCGCTTGGATGGCTGTGGGCCCCTGTGGAGGACCTCGGGGACGTCACGGTGCGGGCGCGGGTCAAGGTCAACGCCAACGGCGCCGGCGCGCTGATCGTCCGCGCTGCGGATGGAGACGACGGCGTCGAGGGCTACGAGGTGCGCGTGAACGCGTCCTTCCCCGATGACGCGATGACCGGTTCGATCCGCGCCGGCGAGGAGAGCGCCCAGGTGGGCACCCTGCTCATCGCCGCCGACACCTGGGCGGACCTCGAGGTCGACGTGCGCGACGGTGACGAGGGCACCACCGTGACCGTGTACCTCAACGGCGTGCTGGTGAATCAGATGCTCCACGCCGACGGCTTCGAGCCGGGCGGCCTCGCGCTCCGCTGTGACCACGACGGCACCGTCTTCAAGATCCAGAACATCCGAGTCCGCCGATGATCCAACGCCCCCGCCTCATCCTCGCCTTCACCGCGACCCTCGCCCTCGGCGCGGCGTTGCCGCCTGTCTTCCGGGGCTCCGTCCTCCGGATGGGGAGCTCGGGCAAGATGGAGGGTCCGCTGGCAGGCCCCCTTCGGCGCGCCAACAGCGAGCTCGCCTTCGCCCCCGCGCAGGTGGGCGGCGGCCTGATCTTCAACGGGAAGGAGGACGCGTTCATCTCGACCGGGAGCCAGCAAGGTCGGCTGCCCGCCACGCAGCTGCACGTCGGCGCCCTCGTCTCCGTCGAGACCCCGCGCCGATGGGGCGGGATCGTCGGCGCGGTGGAGGACAACGGCGAGGCCGAGACAGGCTGGATCCTCGGCTACGACCCCTCCGCCTTCACCCTCATGATCTCCACCGAGGCCACGGACGACGGCGACGGGAAGATGATCACGCTGCGCGCCGATCGCCCCTACGAGTTCGGCCGGCTGCACCTGGTCACCGCCTCGTACGACGGCGAGCGCGCGGAGCTCACCATGGACGGCGTCGTGGTCGCGACCTCCGATGCGCCCGGCGGGCCGATCCTCTACAGCGGTGAGGAGCGCCTCACCGTCGGCGCCTACCGGGACGTGAACGAGATGTTCCCCCATGACGGACGCATCGCGGCGCTGGAGATCTTCGACTCGCCGTTCGGCGGCAAGCTCGCGTTCCGCAAGCGCTTCGGAATAGCCAACCAGACCCCCTGGACGGACGCAACCTTCGACTGGGCCGTCGAGCCCTACCTCACGTGGCCGTCCACGGACGCGGTGAGCGTCCTCGGAGAGTCCACCTGGCCGTCGGAGGCCGTGGTGCTCTTCCGCCCCGAGTCCCAGAGCGACTGGACCGAGGTTCCCTCCGGAACGCCGGGCTCCCGGCTCCACGAGGTCCGCCTCGAGGGCCTCCGAGCCGACACGAAGTACTTCTATCAGATGAACCTCATCGGGGCCGCGGACGGCGACGCCGTGCCCGTGCTGGAGGGGCCCGTGCGGTCCTTCCGGACGGCCCCCGCCAGCGACAGGAGCGCGTTCACCTTCACGGTCATCGGGGACACCCAG
>CAZEFP010000048.1:0-11566 GCA_964511565.1 uncultured Planctomycetaceae bacterium | reverse complement strand
CTCACCGCGACCCGCGGGGACGACGGCATCGAGTGGACGTTCACCGGGCCCGTGACGGTCGAGCCGGGCACGGCCTGCGAGGACTAGCGGCCGCTCAGCGGAAGGGCGTGCAGCGGGGACACTCGCAGTCGGGATCGAAGAGGCTCCCACCAATGGTGCTGGCCTCGCCCGTGGCGTATCCCAGCGCGGCCACGTCCGCGGTCGCCGCGGCGCCCTTTGGTGCCCCTCCCGCGAGCGAGGCCGAGGGGTCCGCGCTGGTCAACCAACGAACGAGTCCCCGGCGGAGCTTGGAGGTCACCTCCGGGTGCTCGGCCACCACATTGACGAGGGCGTCGGGGTCCTCGGACAGGTTGTAGAGCTCCATCGAGTGCTCCGGCTGTCCCGGCGGGTTCCCCCAGCCCTTCTTCTTGAGGTGCATCAGGAGGTACCAGTCCCCCGCGAAGGCCCCCGCGCTGAGCGCGTTGGCTCCAAGAACGTAGCGCGGCTCGTCCGCAGTGTTGGAGAGGATGTCCTCGTCCAGGAGCGATCGCCCGCCGAAGGGCCCCTCTCCCCGGTGCCCCTCGAGGGCGAGGGCGTGCAAGGTGCGCGCGATCGCAGCGTTGTGGACGGGGCTGGTGACCGAGCGGCCCGCAGGGACCCCCGGGCCCATGATGAAGAGGGGCACCCGGAGCGTGTTCGGATACAGGCCCGTATGGCTCCAGTAGAGCCCGATCTCACCGTGGGCCTCCCCGTGGTCCGAGGTGAAGGCGACGAGCCCTTCGCCCAGGCGGGGGGCCTGCTCGAAGAGGTCGGCGAGCAGCTGGTCCATGTAGCTGACCTCCCCCTGATAGAGCGCCACGAGGTACTCCGCATCGCGGATCTTGCGGTTCCACTTGGCCTGCGCGCGCGGGTCGAGCTGGGCCAACTTCTCGGAGAACGGGTCCCCCGTGTAGTAGTTCTCCGTGAAGCCTTCGCGCGGCATGTAGGGCGCGTGGACGTCGAACAGGTGCAGCCAGATGAACACGTCCTCATCGGCCTCCACGCCCTCGAGGACCTCCCTGGCGATCCTCGTGGTGTCACCTCCATCGCGCGTCATGCGCCGCGACGGGGCATCCACCAGCTCGAACCCCTGGCCGAGACCACTGCGCCACGGGGTGAGGTGCCGCGCCGAGACCGCCGCCACAGTCCGATAACCCGCCTCCTGGAACGCCTCCGCGATCGTGTCCGCGCGGTCGGAGAGGAGCTCCACGTTCCCCACGACGCCCGTATCCCGGACCGGTAGCCCTGTGAAGATCGAGGCATGCGACGGGTTCGTGATCGTGGTGGAGGAGACCGCGTCCTGGAAGACGGTCCCGCGCGCCGCCATCGCGTCCAGGGTCGGGGTCAGGGTGCCGCGGTTCCGATCGGAGAACCCCACGAAGTCCGCTCGGTGGGTGTCGCTGGTGATCAAGAGGACCGTCCGTGGGCGCTCCACGCGCCGGTCAAGCCCGAGGTGAAGCGGCGTGCTCACCACCACGGGGTCGTCCCCGCTGGTCTCGATCCGCACGAGGAACTCCTGACCCTGGGCGCCGTCGGGGACCTCCACCTCCGCCGACACCCACTCGGGCCCGAGCGGCACGGTGGCCGAGCTCTCGGCTCCACCTGCAGCCTCGATGGTCACCGTCGCCGAGGTCTCCTCCCCGGGGGAGGGGGCCTCGACCAGCGCCGCATGAACCAGGACCCGGCTCCGCGGCCCCGCGATCGCCCGGCCCTCGAGCCGGACCCCGGGGCCGAGCCCGAGGGTCGGTCGGGATCGATCCCCGATCGCGACGAACTTGGGCGGCTCGAACGGGCTGGGGACCTTGGCGGCGCGAGGCCGGCGGACCAGCTGGATCGCGTGAATCGTGAGCTCGTGCGTCTGCTGCTCGATGTAGAGGCTGATCTCCCCCGCCGAGCTGGTGCGTGGAAGGAACATCTCCACCAGCTCCGGCTCCAGCGCCAGCTTGCGCTCCATGAATTCGGCCCTCAGCTCCCCCTTGGCGCGCCAGTCGGTGGCCCCCAGGAAGCGAACGAATCCACGGGTCGAGATCACGACCCGGATGGTGTCGAAGGTCGAGTCTGTCCCGCGCGGGATGGTCAGGTCGACAGGAGACTTCATCGGAGGGATCAATGCTCCCTCCCGACGGGACCCCTTCGCAGGGGCATACACGACCTCCGCGCCCTTCAAGCCCCACGTCGCGACGGTCACCTCGTCGATCGCGAGGTCCTCGACGATGACGGGTTCGGTATCGGGCCACTCCCCGACCCCCGTGACCTCGATCACCGCGCTCTGCTTCCCCAGGCTCACCTCCGGTGCCGGACCGCAGCCCGAGAGCGCAGCGAGCGCGACGAACAGGAGAGTCCGAGTCGCGGATCGAGATCCATCGGTGCGGCAGCTGCGGGCCATGGTGCTTCGGTGCGTCATTGATTCGTCCGGCGCATGCGGCCGCTTCACTCATTGGTCGGATGACGACCCGGATGGACCTTGAGCGCATCCCGGCTCGATTTTGCAGCGACCGAGCCCATCGCGCAGCCTCGATTCCGCCCTGCTGGAAGCACCGTATCATTGTGGCGATGTCCGCTAGGTCTCCCCGTCCCATCGTTGCTGCCGTGCTCATGGCAGCGGCCGGTGCCCAGCAACAAGCTCGCCCCGTCGACTTCGCAGCCGACATCCGCCCGCTCCTCTCGGACCGTTGCTTCCCTTGTCATGGCCCCGGCGTCGAGTCGCCGGGCGGCGGGATTCGACTCGACCAGCGGGACTCCGCGGTGGACGAGCTTGGCCTGGCCGCCATCGTCCCTGGCTCCCCGGGCGAAAGCGAATTGGTGGCTCGGCTTCGACACCCCGACCCCGAGCGTCAGATGCCACCGGCGTCGTCGAAGCTCGCCCTCGACGACGATGAGGTCGCCCTCCTCACGCGCTGGATCGCGGAGGGCGCCGAGTACGGAGAGCACTGGTCGTTCGTATCGCCCCGGCGGACGGTGCCGCCTCGCCAGGGCGAGAGCGACTGGCCAAGGGATGACATCGACCGGTTCGTGCTCGGGGAGCTGGAGGCACGCGGGCTCGCCCCCGCCCCCGAGACCGACGCAGCCACGCTCCTCAGGCGCGTCCACCTGGACCTCACGGGGCTGCCCCCGCGGGTCGCGGACCTCGACGCCTACCTCGAGGATGAAGCGCCTGACCGCTACGAGCGGGCCGTGGACCGGCTCCTGGCCTCCGAGGCCCACGCCGAACACCTGACCGCCCACTGGCTCGATGTGGCCCGGTACGCCGACACCTTCGGCTACCAGTCCGACGTGGACACTCACCTCTGGCCCTGGCGCGACTGGGTGATCGGGGCCTTCCGCGAGAACCTCCCCTACGACCGCTTCCTGACCGAGCAGCTGGCCGGCGACCTCCTGCCCGACGCGGACCAGCAGACGCGCCTGGCGACCGCCTTCAACCGGCTGCACCGCCAGACCAACGAGGGCGGCAGCGTCGAGGAGGAGTTCCGGGTCGAGTACGTGTGCGACCGCGTGGAGACCATGGCCGGCGCGTTCCTCGGCCTCACGGTGGGCTGCGCCCGCTGCCACGACCACAAGTTCGACCCGATCAGCCAGCGCGACTACTTCGGGCTCTTCGCGCTCTTCGACGGCATCGACGAGTCTGGCCTCTACTCCCACTTCACCAACGCCACGCCGACCCCGACCCTGGAGCTCCCCACCGAGGTCCAGGCGCGCAGGACGGCGGAGCTGGAGCAGAGGGTCACGGCAGCCCTCGACGCCGCCTCTGGCGACGAGATCCCCTGGCGCGAGGTGCTCGCCACCCGCTTCGAGGGTGCCGGTGAGGAGGGCGCCCCCTTCCAGCTGCGCGGCGGCGCGGCCGCCACCGGAGAGGGCCCGGACCGCTCGGTCTCCCTGGACGGGGAGAACTCGATCGTCTTCCCCGGCGCGGGGGTCTTCCGCCGCGCCGACCCGTTCCGGATCGAGCTCGAGATGAAGTCGCCGGAGCCCTTCGACCGCGCGGTGGTCCTGCACCGCACCAAGTCATGGACCGACTCGGGGAGCAGGGGCTACCAGCTACTCGTGGATGAGGGCCGCCTCCTGTTCGCGCTCGTCCACTTCTGGCCGGGCGATGCCATCGCGGTCCGGACGGTGGACGCCGCCCCGGTCGATCGATGGACCACGGTGGAGCTCCGCTACGACGGCTCGAGCCGGGCCGCGGGGATGGAGATCTGGATCGATGGCGAGCCGGCCCCCCTCGAGGTGGTCCGGGACCATCTGACGCGCACGATCCGGGGGGGATCCATCGAGCACCTGACCATCGGGAGCCGCTTCCGCGACCGCGGCTTCAAGGGCGGCGCCGTGCGGTCCATACGGGTGATGGACCTCCCCCCGGAGGTGCCGAGCCCCACCAACACCCTGCGCGCCGCCCGCGCCGCGCTGGACGATCACCGGGACCGCATCCGGCTGATCATGACCATGCGTGAGGCGCCGGATCTCCCGGCGGCCCGGCGCACCGCCTACCTGCTCGAGCGGGGGCTCTATTCGAACCGCCGCGAGCCCATCGCCCCCGCAACCCCCGCCTTCCTCCCGACGCTGCTCGAGGAGCCGGTCCGTTCGCGGCTCGACCTCGCTCGCTGGCTCACCCACCCCGACCACCCCCTGACCGCGAGGGTGCACGTGGACCGACTGTGGCGACTCGCCATGGGCCAGGGGCTCGTCCCCAGCCCCGAGGACCTCGGCAGCCAGAGCCGCCCCCCGGTCCACGCGGCGCTGCTCGACACCCTGAGCCGGGACCTGGTCGAGTCCGGCTGGGACTCCCGCGCGATGCTCCGGCGCATCGTCCTCTCCTCCACCTACCGCCAGGCCTCCGACCACGCGCAGAGCCTCGACCGGGACCCGGACAACGAGCTCATGAGCCGTGCCAGCGCGCGCCGCATGGGCGCGGAGGTGATCCGCGACGCCGCCCTCCAGGCCTCTGGACTGCTGGTCGACCGGGTGGGCGGGCCGCCCGTTCGCCCCTACCAGCCCCCTGGACTCTGGCAGGAGAAGAGCGGCAAGGTCTACCGCGCGGGCCGGGGCGACGACCTCCGCAGGCGGAGCCTCTACACGTTCTGGCGCCGGACCTCTCCGCCACCTTCCATGACCATGTTCGACGCCCCAGCCCGCGAGGTCTGCCGGGTCGATCGACCCGCGACGACCACGCCGCTCCAGGCCCTGGTGCTGTGGAACGACCCCCAGTTCGTCGAGGCCTCCCTCGCGCTGGCTCGCCTCGCGCTGGAGGTCGACGCTGGGGTCGACTCGAACCTGCCGGTGGACGAGGTGGACCGGCGGAGGGTCACCTTCCTCGTGCGGTCCCTCGCGTCCCGTCCCCCGACAGCGGAGGAGTCCGAGTCCATGACCTCCCTGCTCGCCGCCCAGCGGGAGGCCTATCGCGCGAGCCCCGACTCGGCCCGCCGGCTCGCAACCTACTCCCTCGAGCAGGTCGCTCACCCCGCCGCGGAGGCGCCCGAGCCGGCACCGATGGAGGAGGACCTCGCCATCGAGACCGCCGCGACCGCTGTGGTCGCCAGCGCGCTCCTTGGCCTCCCTGACGTGGTGCACCGACGATGAGCGCATTCGAACCCAGCACCCACCTCCCGCGGATCGACCGGAGAGCCCTGCTCCAGGGCGCCTCCCTCGGCCTCGCGGGGGCCACCCTGGCCCGCATCAGCGGGGCTCAGGAGCCGATCGCAGCCCACCACGCCCCCAGGGCACGGCGGGTCATCCACCTCTTCATGAGCGGCGGCCCCTCCCAGCTCGACCTCTGGGACCCCAAGCCCCTGCTCCGCGAACGGAACGGCGAGGAGCTCCCGGACTCGGTCCGTCAGGGGCAGCGGCTGACCGGCATGTCCGGCAACCAGGCGTCGCTGCCCCTCGCGGGCTCCATCTTCGAGTTCAAGCAGCACGGCGAGAGCGGGACCTGGGCGAGCGATCTGCTCCCCCACACGGCCGCCATCGTCGATGACCTGTGCGTGGTACGGACCATGGTCACCGACGCCATCAACCACGACCCGGCGGCGACGTTCCTCCTCACGGGCTCCGAGATCGCCGGGCGGCCATCCGCTGGCGCGTGGTTGAGCTACGGGCTCGGCACCCTCAACCGTGACCTCCCCGAGTTCTGTGTGATGGTGACCCAGGGCAAGGGAGGCCAGCCCCTCTACGAGCGACTGTGGGGTTCGGGCTTCCTGAGCGCACGGCATGCGGGCGTCCAGTTCCGCAGCGGGAGCGATCCCGTCCTCTTCCTCAACGACCCCCCGGGCATCGACCGCGCGACGCGTCGGAGGATGCTCGACGCCCTGCGCGGCGCCGTCGCCGGCACCGACGCGGCCAGGACCGCCCAGGCCGAGCTCGCGTTCCGCATGCAGCAGTCGGTCCCGGAGGTGGCGGACCTCTCCGATGAGCCCGATGCCACGTTCGAGCTGTACGGCGAGGACGCGCGGAGGGCAGGGACCTTCGCGTCGAACTGCCTGATCGCCCGTCGACTCATCGAGCGGGACGTGCGCTTCGTCCAGTTGATTCACCAGGGGTGGGACCAGCACGGGGGCCTGCCGGGTGCCATCAGGACCCAGTGCAAGGAGACCGACCGGGCCTCCGCGGCGCTCGTCACGGACCTGAAGCGCCGCGGGCTCCTGGACGACACCCTCGTGATCTGGGGCGGTGAGTTCGGTCGGACGTGTTACAGCCAGGGGGCGCTGAGCGCGAACAACTACGGGCGGGACCACCACCCCCGCTGCGCCAGCATGTGGATGGCTGGCGGCGGGGTCCGCGCGGGTCACGTCCACGGTGAGACCGACGAGTTCGGCTACAACGTCGCCAAGGACCCCGTGCACGTGCACGACCTGAACGCGACGCTGCTGCATCTGCTCGGGATCGATCACGAGCGCCTGACCTACCGCCACCAGGGCCGCCGCTACCGGCTCACCGACGTGCACGGCTCGGTCATCCAGCCGCTGCTCGGCTGAGCCGCCGAGCGCCTCCGCCTTCGAAGGTGTCCCTCCCTGGGTGCCTCCGTCCCCGTGCGAGACAACTTGGGGCGGAGTTCGGGCCCGATCGGGACGGGCGGCGCTCGGGCTCAATGAGCGTGATCGCAGGTGCCGATTGCTTGGGGGCAGGGGTCGTCTGGAGCCCTGCCACCCACACCATGAGCACCGAGAAGCGCCCCAAGTTCGCGTCCGTGGCCGTTGCGGCCGCGGCCGCCCTCTGCCTCTTCATCTACAGCCTCGATCGACCGACCCCGCTGCCGGAAGAGACGGAGACGTTCGCCTCCGTGAGCGCGGCTCCCATCGGCGGCCGCATCGAGATCGAGAGAGGGAACAGCGGCCTCGTCCGCATCGCGCCGCGAGACGTCGAGACCGATCGCAACGCCGGGCAGCCCGAGGCGGCGCTGGAGAAGGAGCAGCCGGACCCCATCGACATCGCTGCCGCCCAGGCGAGCGAAGCGCGGGCCGAGCAGACCCTTCGGATCATCGCCATGGCCCAGGAGCAGTTCCGCGAGGCCCGCTCCATCGACAGCAACCTCGACCATCTCGGCGAGTACGGCTACCTGGCCGA
Source organism: uncultured Planctomycetaceae bacterium (assembly GCA_964511565.1). Classification (GTDB taxonomy): domain Bacteria; phylum Planctomycetota; class UBA1135; order UBA1135; genus Saltatorellus. The sequence continues at coordinate 3,997 of CAZEFP010000048.1, read as the reverse complement.
ATTGATGGGCACCGCGCCCCTTCGAAGCGGGCTCGGCGACTCCTTCGTCGACGTGTCCGAGCTGAACGCCTTCCTGCCCCGCGACTTCGCTGAGGTCGTCTCGACCTCCGCGGGCGGCGCCTGCGAGGTGCACGGGTACCTGTTCGCCGTCTACCTCCCCGCAGCGCCGCTCTACAGCGGAGAGGTCGAGGGCCTGGCCGAGGCCCTCCACGGCGGGAGCGGTGAGACCCTCCCCGACCCGAACCAGAGCGCGCTCCGGTGGTGTGCCTATGCGTGGCCCTCCTCCGAGACGACGCCTCCCCGACGCGCCTTCTTCCTGGACAACTCGGGGCTGAAGCTCAGCATGCTGAACAACCCCGAGTGTGAGCAGCCGTACATCGGCGCTGCCCACGCACCCCGCTGGGATGCCGCCTACGTCCGCCCCGACATGTCGGGCGAAGCCGGCGGCGACGAGACCTGCGACGGGAACGCCTGGGACCGCTAGCGGTCCCTGCTGGCCCCGGAGGCCGGCGCTGAGCCCTCCTCGGCCCGGGGCTCTCCGAGCAGCTCGAGGAGCCGCGAGGCGCGAGGCTGGAAGTCTTCCAGCTCGGCGGGAGCGTCGGTCGCGCCCCAGGATCGCTCCGCGAGGAACGGAAGCGCCCGCTGGAACCGAGGGATCGCCCCCGTCCCTGCGAGGTGAACCTCCGATCCGATGACCAGCGAGGCCGAGCCCTCGGCGAGGTCCGCCTTCGCCGAGCCCAGGAGCGCGAGCGGACTCCATGCGTAGAGCTCCCGTGGGCCGAGGGCGGGGGTCCCCTCGCCCACGAACTGCAGCGCCCCGCTCCTCCCGTCGATGAGCGTGCGGCCGGCGGCCAGGAGCGGATCGATCGCCCCCGCAGGAGCCCCGGCCACGCCGAGCCCCGAGACCAGGACGGGACCGGACGAGCCAGGGGCCGCGTCCGCACCGGAGGAGACGAAGGGCAGCCCGGGGGCCCCGGGGCCTGCGGGGGGGTCGAGGACCAGGTCCACGCCGTGGGCGAGGGCCACGGGCTGGAGGGCGCGAGCGAGGGCCGCGCGGGCGTCCGTCGGCGGCGTCTCCAGCACCAGGACGTTGAACGAGCCGAGGAAGAGGAGCTCCAGGAGACGGCGCCCGTCGTCCTCCGAAGGGAGGCCCTCGAGCCGTACCCCGCGCCACCGGAAGCGCGGAGCGTCGTCCAGCCGGAAGGGCGGCAGCACCCAGCCGCCGCCCTCCGTGGGCGTCAGGAGCTGCAGCAGGCGGGCCGCCGCACGGGCCACGCCCGCCTCCGTGCGCCCCGAGAGGGCGACGTGGTCCTCGAAGACCTCGATGGACAGGGCCTCGGGGCTCTCCCCGACCGCCTCCGCCGTGTAGCCCAGGGTCAGGACCACGTCCCCGGAGCGCGCAGGTCCGGGCGCCGTCTTCACCTCCAGCCCGGTCCGGTCGGCGAGTTGATCTGCGAGCACGCCCGCTAGCGGCTGGAGCTCCACGACGGACGTCACGACCCGGAGCTTCTCCGGAAGGCTGAACGGCGCGAAGCGGGGCTGCGCCATCGCCAGGGTCGGCACCGTGGGCGGAGGAGGCGGCGGGGTCCAGTCCTGGACCAGAGGAGCAGTCAGGGCGAGGAGGAGGGGGAGCACGGCGCGATCCTAGGTCGCCTCCAACCCGGGGACGACCCCCGAACCCGGCGAGTCGGCCCTCGGTCTCCCTGCGGGGCGCTAGTGCGTGAGCGTGTGCTGGAGCGCGAACGTCACCGTGCTGTCGACGGCGACCTCGAGGGTCTCGATGGAGCCTGGGGACTCCAGCGGGTGCGTGGCCCCGAATCCATGGTCGGCGCCTTCGATCAGGAGCGCCTCGCCGCGCACCGCTCTCTCGCTGAGCGTCACCGCGGCGTCATAGGTGACCGTCGCGTCCTCGAGCCCGTGGACCGCGAGGAACGGGGCCGCGAGGCGGTCGGCTGCGGCGCCGATGTCGAGCCGAGCTCGGTTCCGCTCGAAGTCCTCTAGACCCGCGAGGCCCATCCTGTGGACCTGACCCGTCCGCGCATTGGGGACCTCCAGGTGCCCATCCGCTCGCCAGCGGGCCTTCATGCCCTCGTCGAACCGGTCCGCGTCCGCGATGGCGGCCCAGGTCACCAGGGCCGCAGGGGCACGCTCCGACGCCGAGATCACCGCCATCCCCCCGCCTCGACTGTGGCCCATCAGCACCTCCCGCTCGGCGTCGACCCCGGGGAGCCCGCGCGCGAACTCGCGCACCCTCGCCATGTCCTCCAGCTGGCGGGAGTAGGAGTCGTTGAAGAACGCCTCGTCGTCATCCATCACGAGCGGGTCGTCGCCCACGCCGGACCCCGAGGTGTTCATGGAGACGGCCACGAACCCCGCGGCGGCGAGCCTGCGGCTCAGGTGAGGGAAGAACCCCCAGTCCATGAAACCCTTGAAGCCGTGGACGAGGACCGCGACAGGGCGGGCCCCGCCCCCGACGAGCCCCTCGGGGGAAGGGGCGACCTCGACCCGGACGCCGATCCGGCGGCCAGGCTCCTCGGGATAGGTGAGGAACCTCCGCTCCTGGCGGGTCCCTTCGGGCTGCTTCGGGTCCGTCATGTCGTCGCGGCGGACCTTACTCGCCCTCGAGCTCGAGCAGCGGCTCGAGGTGCGGGAAGACCTCGATGATCCTCCTCCAGCCCGGGACCGGCCGCTCTCCCGCGAGCACGAACTTCACCTCGAGCGCGGCCGCGAGGGCGCTGGCGGGCGCCGCGCCGGGATGGGAGGCGTTGTCCGCGATGACGTAGAGGTCCTCCACGTCCCCCGCGATCTCCCGCGCGCGTCGCGCCGCGCCGCCGATCCTCGCCGGGTCGAAGGGCGTCTGGCCGCGGAGGCGCAGCATGCCCACCGGTCCCGTGGCCCGGTGACGCCTGGGCGGGGCGTCCCAGCGGTCGTCCTCTTCGAGATGGGCGAGGGACCAGCCCGCGCCGGCCAGCACGTCGAGGGCCCGGCGCTCGTACCAGGAGCGGTGCCCCGCGGCGAGGATGAGTGGCGCAGGCGCCAGGATCCGCGCCAGGTCCCCCAGGGCGCGGGCCTCGGAGGGTCCGAAGAGCGTGGTGTCGGGGAGCGTGGCCACGAGCCCCCCGAGCTTCTCCCGGCGCAGGAGCGGTGCGATGGAGTCGCGGAACCGCTCCGCATCGGCGGTGCGCTCCGCAGGGGACCGAGCGAGCTCCAGCACGGTGGACGGTACGCGCACGAGGAGTCGCGTGCGCGGTCGATCCTGGAGCGCCGCCGCCCAGCGCACGATGTGCTCCTCCCTGGGGAGGACGTGGGCCGTCACATCGACCTCCACTGCCCCGAAGAACTGCCCGAGGAAGTTCAGGGGCTCGAAGTCCACGCCGCGCTTCAGCGGCCACGCGCGCTCCAGCCCGGGGTGCGTCCATCCTGCGGGGCCGATGCGGATCACCAGTCCACCTCCACCCCGAGGAGCTGCGCTGCCTCGACCTCCGTCGCCACCAGGGCTTCGCCGATGCCCTCGCTGACGGCCCTGAGGTCCTCGTCACTGGCGCTCGCATCCACCCGAATGGGCGCCCCGATGACGACCTGCACCCGACTGAAGGGGAGCGGGAGGGTGAAGCGGTCCCAGGAATGAAGCCGCGCCGCGCTCGCTGCCGCGAAGCCGAAGGGAACGACGGGCAGCCCCGAGTCACGGGCGAGGAAGGCGGCCCCGCGGTTCACCCGGTGCATGGGACCGCGAGGACCATCCGGGGTGATCGCGACGGCTCCGCCGCCGCGGAGCATCTCGCGCATGGCCTTGAGGGCTCGAACGCCATAGCGGCTGGAGGAGCCGCGGAGCGTGCGGTAGCCCAGGCGTTCGAGGGTCGTGTTGGCGAGCTCGCCGTCACCGGACATCGAGACCAGGATCACCGTGTTGACGCCGGCGAAGACGGGGGCCGCGGCCGCCATGCGGCCACGGCCATGGCCGTGGTCGCCTGGGTCGCCATCGAATGGATCCACCGGG
>CAZEFP010000047.1:6276-11743 GCA_964511565.1 uncultured Planctomycetaceae bacterium | reverse complement strand
GCCCAGGGGGCAGCCGAGGGACTGCAGGTCGCGCTGTCCAGCGCTCTGGTCAAGCTCGGGGAGCCCGTGGGGATCATCATCCGGGTGGAGGGGGACCGCCGGGTTCGGTTCGGACCGCTGCCCACCGTGGACGGGCTGAGCTTCTCGAAGGTCACCCAGACCGGACGGCAGCAGTCGGTCAGCTACGACCCCCGGGGCCGACCGGTGGTCGAGCAACGGACCAGCTTCGAGGTTCGCGTCCAGCCCAGCGCGATCGGCAAGTACTCGATCCCGCCGCTCTCGATCGAGCTGGACGGTCAGCCGGTGAAGGCCCCGGCCGCCGCGATGGCCCTGGAGGTGGTCAAGGACATCGCCGCGAGCCAGCTGCTGCTGTTCGAGCGCGAGGACCTGCCCGCCACGGTCTACGAGGGGGAGCCCTACACGCTGGAGCTCCGCTTCGGCTGGGACGTGACCCGCAAGCTCGCGGACGCCGAGCTGCAGCTGCCCTGGTGGGAACGCCAGGAGGGGGTGATCGAGGTCACCTCCAAGGTCTCCCAGACGGGGACCTACGAGATCCCGATCCGCCCCGGCCGCCGCGCCGCGGCGATCGAGAAGCTCCCTCCCGTGGAGCGCGACGGGCGGCGCTTCGACGTGTATCGGCTTCGCCGGCGCTTCGTGGCGACCCGTCCGGGCACGGTTCGGTTCGACCGGTCCCTGTTCAAGTTCTCCGAGCTCGTCGGGCGCGGCGGGGTCTTCTCCCGCGGGGCCTCGCGTGACTTCTACGCGCCGATCGAGCCCTTCGAGATCGAGGTGCTGCCCGTCCCCGAGGAGGGCCGCCCCCTGGAGTGGAGCGGCGCGGTGGGGGAGATCGAGGCGACGCGGAGCGTACCGCGGCGGGACATCGACCTCGGCGACGCGATCGAGCTGGAGGTTCGCTGGTTCGGGGAGGGGAACCTGGAGTTCTTCGACCCGCCCGACCTCGCACGGCTCCCGGCCTTCGATCAGTTCCGCTTGCTCGGGGTCGAGGACCGCAAGTCCCCCGACGAGCGCGTGGTGACCTACGACCTGGTGCCCCTCGACCCCGCGGTCGACGAGGTCCCGGGCGTGCCGCTCTCGGTCTTCGACACGGCCTCGGGCCGCTTCATCACGACCTCGACCGACCCGCTGGAGATCCGCGTCACGGCGACCGCTGGCCCGGACGGAGACCCCTTCGGCCCGGCCGAGGAGGCGGAGCCGCCCCTGGTCATGCGGGACATTCAGGCCCGCCGTGGGGACGAGGATCAGGGGCCCGGATCCGGGCCCGGCCCGCTGCTCGGCGGGCTTCTGCTCGCCGGAGCGATCGCGGGCTGGGCGACGCTCCGCACCGCGGTTCGCCGAAGGGGAGATCCCGCCGGGGTCCGCGCGCGCCAGCGCAGGGGCGCGCTCGGGCTCCTGCGACGGGAGCTCCGGGCCGCCCGCGGATCCGAGGACGCAGCGGCGGCGCTGGAGCGCTTCCTCGCGCGCCGTTGTGGAACCTCGCCCGAGTTCTGGATCGGGAGGTCCAGCCTCGCCGCGGCGGGCGCCACCGAGGTCTCGTCCGAGCTCGAGCGGCGCTTCGCGGCGTTGCGTGGGGACCTGGACCGCGCGCTCTTCGGCGGAGAGGGATCGAGTGAAGCGGACCCCGACGGGGTCCTCGCGTTCGCGCAGGCCGCGGTGAAGGAGGGCCTCTGATGGGACGACACCTGAAGGATCGAAGGGGTTCGACTTGGGGCGGGCTGGTCGCCGCGGCGCTGTGGGCGCTGTCGGTTCTGCCCGCCGCCCCGCTCGCGGCTCAGGACCTCCCGGGTTCGAACCCGGAGCCGCCCGCGATGGCCGAGAGCGGTGCAGATCGGGGCAGCGTGCTCTGGCGCGGCGGCGACCGAGACGGCGCCGTTGCCGCCTGGGCCGCGGCGCTCGAGCAGGCCCGCGCCGACGGAGCCCCGCTGGCCGAGCGAGCCCGGCTGGCCTACAACCTCGGAGTGACCGAGGCCGCGCGGGGCGAGCTGATGCGCTCGGTCGCCTGGTTCGAGGCGGCCCTGCGGGCCTCACCTCGGATGGAGGACGCCCGCTTCAATCTCGGCCTCGCCCGGGCGGACGCGGGGCTCGGCCCCAGGTCCGGCGACGGTCTGGTGGAGACCCTCGAGGCGGCCGCGAGGAGGGCGACCCCGGCGGAGGCCGAGTGGCTCGCTGTCCTGGGCGCGATCCTCTTCGCGGGCGCCGGGCTCCTCGAGGCGCTCCGCGGGGGGAGCTGGCCGCGGAGGCTGCTGCTCATCGCGGCGTTGGCCCAGCCGTTCCTCTTCGCGCCCCTGGCGCTGCACCTGTCCGAGCGAGGCTCGGAGCCCTTCATGGTCGTCGATCCCGCCGGGGTGCAGCTGCGGGCGGCTCCGGAGGACGGGGCCAAGCGCGTGGGGACCCTCCAGGCGGGTGCTGTGGTCACCTACCTGGATGAGCTCCCCGGCTGGACCAAGGTTCGGGTGAGGGACGAGGCCCGATGGGTGCCCTCAGGGACGCTCTTCGGCCTTCGTCTGTGACGCGGGCCCGTCGGCTCCGATACCCTGCCGAGGCCGCGGCCCCACGGCCCCCGGCTCTCCTCCATGAGCTCCTCCCCGACCACGACCCTCCCCGGTCGCCGACGCCTGCTGGTGGCGGCGATCCTCGCGGCCGGGGGCACCGTGTCCTGCGGCGATGAGATGAAGGCTCTCGAGCGCGTCCGCGCGGGCGAGGCTGAGGTCACCGGGCAGGGGGTCCTCGTCATCGCGGTGGACGGGCTTCGTTGGGACCACACCTCGATCGCAGGTTACGACCGGACGACGACGCCCTCCCTCGGGAAGTTCGCGAGGGAGAGCGTCGTCTTCGAGAACGCCTGGGGGGTGACTCCGTCCATGGTCGGCGCCCACGTGGCCATCCTCGCCGGGGACGATCCGGGCGTGGCGATCCCCCCGCCGCCGCCGGGAGCCCGCGAGTTCCCCGCCCGCGACATCGGGGCGGAGGACGAGGACCGCTGGTTCGTTCCGCCCGAGCTTCAGCTGCTGGGACGTTACTTCCTCGGGATCGGTTGGAGCACCGCCGCGTTCGTGGACCACGGGGACATCAAGGAGTTGCGGGGCTTCGACAGGGGCTTCGGTGACTTCGTCGAGCACCGCGGTGACCCGGGAGGTGAGGTCCGCGAGGAGGGGGCCTTCGGCGTCGGCAAGCGCTTCATCCAGTGGGTCAACGGTCGAGCGCTCGACGAGGATTGGTTCGCCTACCTCCAGATGAACGACCTCGAGCGCAGGTGGCGGGTCAACCGGGACACGGAGCGACTCGAGAATCGGTTGGTGGAGGATGTCATGGAGGACTGGCGCGCGCGCCCGGAGCTCATGTACGTGCCCCCGCTCGGCCTGCCCGTGGAGGACTCGGACCACTCCGTGAAGAGCGCCTTCCACACTCTCCCGCCTTCCCGCGCCAACCGGGCTCGCTCCGTGACCATGGGGGAGTACGAGCTCCGCTACGACCTCGGCATCCGTGCGGTGGACGCGAGCGTGGGGCGGATCCTCGCGTCGGTGGAGGACTTCGGCCGCAAGGACAACATCACCGTCGTGATCCTCGGGAGCTTCGGAACCTCGCTGGGGGAGCACGGCCTCTTCCTGCGCGCGGGCCTCGCGGAGGAGGGCGACCTCCACGTCCCTCTCTTGTTCCGTCCGTCGCGAGCCCTGCGTGAGGCCCTCGGGTGGGGCGCCGAGGGCGCCCCGCCGGTGAGGCGAGTCAAGGAGCTGGTGGGCTCCATCGACGTCGCCCCGACGCTCGTGGACCTCATCGGCGCGGAGGTCACGCGCCCGATGCTCGGCGCTTCCCTGCGGCCGCTCCTCCAGGGGGAGAGAGGGCCCGTGCGAGAGCGCCTCCCCGTTCGGCCGTCCATGATCCCGGGGTTCGCCTTGATCGAGTCCAGGTCCAAGGCCGTGGTGTACCGCCCGGATCTCGCCGCGCCGTGGGTCCGGCGATCCTGGTCCAGCTGGACGGGCTCCGATGATGGGGCGGAGGAGGTCAGCGAGTTCTGGACGAGGTGGGAGGAGCTGATCGAGCTGGAGCGGAGGGCGCTGCACTTCGGGATCGGGCCCGACGAGGGGGCGCGGGTCGACGCACTCCGGGGCATGCAAGGCCTCGCGGAGAGCCGCGCCGAGGCGCGCGCCCTCACCCGCTGAGCCGACGACCCCGGGGACCGGACCGCCCTCTCAGCGCAGCTGGGTCGCCACGTCCTCAGGTGGCCCGTCCGGAGGCTCCGCGGCGTGCGGCGCGCCCGGCGACGGGGCGTTCGTCCGCTCCAGGATCCAACCGCCGAGCGCGTCCCGCAGGAGCACGCCGTGGGCCGGGTCCAGCTCCATGCGATGGCTCGCGCCGGGCCCCACGCCGATGGCCGCGGCCGTGAGGCCTCGGATGACCTGGCGGTGGGCCGTCACCACGGCCACAGCGCCCTCGGCCATCTCGACCGCCTCCACCAGGGCCGGCCAGGCGCGCTCGACCATCTGTTCCTCCGACTCACCGCTGTGCCCTCGCCAGGTGAGGGGGGCGTCCCAGTACCGTCTCCGCTCCCGGGCCCAGCGCTCGGCGTACTCCGTGCGCGCCAATCCCTGCCAGTCCCCGCGGTGGAGCTCCTTGAGGCGGTCATCGAGCCGGAGCGGAGACCCGGTGGCCCCCGCGATGGCCTCGCCGAGGCGCCGGGCGCGCTGGAGCGGTGAGGACTGGACGTGCCGGACCGGCTGCGAGGCCATGGAGCGCGCCACCGCCTCGGTCTGGCGCAGGCCCTCCTCGGAGAGCGGCACGTCGCTGTCGCCGTAGGCGACGTCGGGCACGGTCACGCGGCCATGACGCACGAGCCACAGCAGCGCGCCGGTTCCAAGGGACGCGCGCGGCGTGCGCTCGGCTTCGCCCTGGAAGCCCTCGGGCGGCGGGGGAGGGGAGAGCAGCATCGGATGAAATCGGTGACCGCCGGGTGTTCTTGGCAGCCCCGGGGACCCATCATGTCCCACCGCCGACGGGTCGCCGGTCGGCCATCACGAATTCTGCCGACGGGTCGCCGCTCGGCCCTCCAGAACCAGTCCGGCGTGGCCGACTCCGGCTGCGCACCACCCGGGAACCCCTTCGATGCCCAAGATCACCTTCGCCTCCACCGGTGAGTCCCACGAGGTCCCTGACGGGACGCGCTTCCTCGACTTCTGCCAGGAGAACGACCTCCCGCACGACTTCGGCTGCACGGTCGGTAGCTGCGGCACCTGCGCCCTCGTGGTCACCGAAGGCGGCGAGTCCCTCGCCGCGGTGGGCGACGAGGAGGCGGAGACGGTCGAGATGGCGACCGACGAGGAGGGCGCGCGCCTCGGATGCCAGATGGTGGTCAACTGCGACGTCACCGTCCGCGCGGCCGACGTCTGATCCACTCCGCGAGCGGGGAGCCGGGTCCTGGGCCAGGACCCCAGAGCGCCAGGGCCGCAGAGCG
>CAZEFP010000047.1:0-6176 GCA_964511565.1 uncultured Planctomycetaceae bacterium | reverse complement strand
CAGAGCGCCAGGGCCGCAGAGCGTCAGTCCCAGACCGTCGGGCGCTCGAGCTCCGGGAGGCGCAGGGTCCGCGTGTCGGCCCTGCGCTCCGCCGGCCCCAGCGTGAGCGCCACGCTCTCGAGGATCTGCGCCGCCGTGTGGCGGTAGCCGGTGAGCTTGCCGCCGTAGACGCTGACCCAGCTCGGTCGTGCCCCTGAGTCGGTGACCAGGGTCACGTCCCTCGGGCGACTGAACGCCGAGCCGCTGGCGCGGGGCAGAACCCTCAGCCCCGCCCAAGCGTCGCTGACCTCGCCGCGGCTGGCGGGGAAGTAGCGGCGATGGACGCCGAGGAGGTAGTCGATCTCCGCCTCGGTGGGGGCGACCGCCGCGGGGTCTCCGGAGTGGGGCGTCTCCGTGGTCCCCACCATCACGCGGCCGCGCCACGGGATGGAGAAGACCGCCCGCTGGTCCGAGGGAGCCTCGGTGTAGTAGATGCCCCGCTTGAGCTCCCCGGTGAGCTCGATGTGGGTCCCTCCGACGAGGTCGACCTCTCGGGTGGGGGGAGCGGGAGCGGCCAGGGCGGAGACGCGGTTCACCCAGGGCCCAGCGGCGTTGACCACCACGCGGGCCTCGAGGGACGCCTCCGCGCCGCCCCGGCGATAGTGCACGCGCCACCGCGGAGCGCCCGAGGGGCGTTCGACCCGGACGACCTCGGCCCCGATCTCCGCGAAGCCCCCGAGCTCGATCGCCGAGGCGAGCACGGCGCGACAGAGGGCGGCGTCATCGGTCTGTCCGTCCTGATACCTGAAGACCGCCCGCAGGCCGTCGGTGGCGAGGCCGTCGAGGTCCTCCCAGCGCGCGCGGGGGAGGGCCTCGAACCTCGCGCTCCGGCGCAGGTTCCCCAGGGCGGCGTAGAGGCTGAGGCCCGCCCGGATCATCAGGGGGCCGCGCCTCATCCCCCGGTAGACGGGGATGTGGAAGGGCACGAGCCGGACAAGGTGGGGCGCGATCCGGAGGAGCGTCTGGCGCTCGGCGAGGGACTCGCGGACGAGGCTGAACTGGTGGCTCTCCAGGTAGCGGAGGCCGCCGTGGATGAGCTTGCTGGAGCGACTGGAGGTCCCGATCGCCGCCTCGCGGCGCTCCAGGAGCGCGACGCTGTGTCCGGCAGCGGCGGCGGCCTGGGCGGCGCCTACCCCCTGGATCCCGCCCCCGATGACCACGACGTCGAGCTCCCTCCCGGCGGCGCGCTCCGGGCTCTCGGGGCTCGCCGGCGCCGGCTCAGCTCCAGGAATCTTCTCTGCGATCTGCGAGACTCGACCGTTCATTCGACCCGACACTTCCATTCGGGGTCCGCGATCGCAAGGATGCCCTGCGGAGGAACCGCACATGAATCGCAACCTGACTCTCTTTTCATTGGTGGTCCTCGGCCTCCCGTACTTCGCGTCGTGCGCCACCGCGCCGCCGCCGTTCGGGACGTCCTACGAGGCCTATCGGGGCTTCAAGGCGCGCACCTTTGTCGGGACTTCCGAAGATGTCCGACCGGCCGTGATCGCCTCTCTCCGAGACCAGGGCTTCGAGGTCTATCCAGACGCCGAGGATCGAACGTACATCATCGCCCACCGTGGCATGGCCGCCGGTGCGCAGGAGGAGGCATCCGAGGGGGAGCTCCTCCGTCGCGCCTGGCTCCGAGTGGGGGTGCAGGTCCGACAGGTGGACATGCACAAGCGCGCGCCGCGCACGCTCGTGGAGCTCGAGGCCGAGAACATGCAGGGCAACTCCGCGGGGCCGATCGAGGCCAGCTTCGACGCGGTGCCCGGCTCGTTCTACGAGAGCTTCTTCGAGGCGCTCGGGACGCGCGTGCCCGCCGCCCCGACCTCCTCGAGCTTCAGCCTCTGAGGGTCCGGACCCCGGGTCCTGAGGCGCCACGCCCGGGACCCGGGACGCTCTCGCGCTCCGCGCCGATGGGCGGCGGCGCCGTCGTAGCGTGCCCTGAGCGGGGCGCGCGGCCCAAAGAGAGGCACCCGCCGATCTTCGTCCGAACGGGCTCCACGATCCGGGTCGAACGGTCGACTTCCCCTTCGCCGGCCCACCTGGTCGGCGTCGATCATGTGGGGAGCAGAGCGAGATCCATCCGCGTCGAAGTTCGGTGGCGCAGAGCGTCTGCCGATCTCCAGCTCGACGAAGCGACTCGCCTCGTCGGGCGGTGATCCGGGCGCCCGTGAAGGCGCATCGAGCGGGCGCCCCAGGCGAGGTTCCGTGAACGGACCGACCCGGCGACCCATCGCTCCCCTCGTCACCGCGGTGACCCTCGCCGCGGTGGCCAGCGCAGGCGTGGTGCACACCGTGGGACTCGAGCCCGTGGGGCGCTCGGGAGCGGCAGAGGGTGCGGTGGATCGGGACCCGCTCACGGACGCGCTGCGGGACAGCGTGATGTTCCAGTGCAACGAGGTCGGCCGACGGACCTCGCGTTACTCGCCCCGTCAGGAAGCGCTCGAGGATCACCTGCGATCAGCGATCGCGGGCGCGGGCCTCCGCCTCGTGGAACAGGACTACTCGGTCGGGCAGGTGTCCGGCCGGAACTTCATCGGGGTGATGCGCGGGAAGGGTCCGGGCGCGATCCTCGTGGCGACGCACTTCGATTCGGTCGGGAAGAGCCCGTGCGCCAACGCCACCGCGAGCGCGGTGGCGGCGTTGGAGGGGGTGAGCCGTGAGCTCCGCGGGAGGACCTTCGAGCGCACGATCCTCTTCGGCCTCTTCGACAACGGGGAGCGACCGCACCATGGCGGCCCGGCGGCGGGGGCGGCCGCGTGGCTGGACCACCTCTCCACCGAGGAGGGGCGGGCGGAGTTCCTGCCCAACGGCGGGGAGCTGGAGCTCGCCCTGCTCCTCTCCAGCTTCGGGAGCTGGTCGGACGTGGCCGGGTCCCACCGGGCCTCCTTCCCCTGGAGCCTGGTCGTCCCCGACGTGGCCGACTGGGTCGGGGTCTTCGGGGGGCTGGGGGAGCGGGGGGCCACCGCTGACCTCCTGGCCAGCTGGGGCCGGAACACGGACCTCCCGGCCCGCGGCTTCGCGCTGCCCTCCTGGGCTCCCGGCGTCCCGCTGGCCGACGAGGGGCCCTTCCGGGACGCGTCGATCCCCGCCCTCGTCATCTCGGACACCGGCGCCCAACGTGCGCCGGAGATCCGAACCGCGGAGGACGGCCCCTACTTCCTCAACTACGCCGAGATGGCCCGTCGGGTGCGGGCTCTGGCGGCGGTCGTCGCCGAGCAGGCGGACCGCTGATCGCCTAGAGGCCGTCGAGGCCTTCGCGGAGGAAGGGGAGAATCGCCTCGGCGGTCGCCCGGTTGTGGAAGCCGGCGAAGTCGACCGTCGTGTGGGTGTCGAGCTCGAAGTCGAGCGGGGCTCCGTCGGGCCGGACCACCACGCACCCCGCCTCCTGGGCCACCAGCGCGGCGCCCGCCATGTCGTACGGCTTGCAGGTCTGCCTGGGGTCGCCCACCCGCGCTCCGATCTCTCCGCGTGCGTCGACGATGGAGCGATAGCGCCCGAGGGCCAGGAGGGCGAGCTGCCCGCCGCTCGAGATGTACTGGTCGTCGAACATGCGGGACTCGTCCGCGCCGTACTCCTCCGCGACCCTGCGTGCGATGTGAGCCCCCAGCCGCTGGGCGTGGGGGCGCAGCGCCGGGTGGAACCCGAAGCACGGGAAGTAGCCGCCATCCAGGCGCCGGGCGGAGTCCGCCGTGATCGTGCGCTGACCGAGGTCTGCGCCGCTCCCAAGCTCGAGCCGCCGCATGCAGGCGCCCCCGCCCCGTCGAGCGCTGAGCTCCCGCGCGACGGCGGCGCGGGTGTCAGGGAGCTCGGACACCACCCCGAACTCCACGTCTTCGAAGCGGGGCGCTCCGGCGCCTGGCCCCGCCAAGGAGACCACGATCCACGCGGACCGCACGTCGTGCATGATGTTGCGCGTGCCGTCGATGGGGTCGAGGGCGATCCGCGGACCGCCGTGGTCGAACCCCGAGAGTTCCACATGGGAGCCGTCGGGCCCGGGTCCCACGTGCCGCCAGCCCGCGTCCTCCGTCATGAGCGAGAGGGGCCTGCGGGCGCCCTCGCGCTCGAGCCAGCGGGTGACCTGCTGCTCGGCGACCACGTCGATGGCGAAGGTCACGTCGCCGGCGCCGACGCTCACGGCCTCGGCGACCGAGTCGAGGGAGGCACGCCCCGCGGCGACCTCGGCCAGCCCGGCGCGCACGGGCCCGCGGATCTCGGCGCAGAGCTCGGAGATCGCTCCGGACCAGTCGCCCTCGATGGGTGGTTGGGTTCCCGTCATTCCCCGAGCCTATGACGGCCATCAAGGAACTCCCAGCATGGAGCCCCGGGAGCGGGGCGGTCCTTGTGCCATGGGCGGACGGGCCTACACTTCCTCCCATCCGAAGCGCCCGCTCACCGACCCGTCGGAGGTGCGAGCGCTTCCCCCTCCGCCGGCGTTCCGTCCGGCTGCAAGCCATGAGCGAAGTTCACGACGTCATCATCATCGGGTCCGGTCCTGCCGGCTACACCGCCGCCATCTACGCCGCCCGCGCCAACCTCAAGCCCGTCCTCTTCCAGGGGATGCAGCCGGGTGGTCAGCTGACGATCACCACGGACGTCGAGAACTTCCCGGGCTACCCCGACGGGGTCATGGGCCCGGAGATGATGGAGCAGTTCAAGGCCCAGGCCGAGCGCTTCGGGACCGAGATCAAGTTCGAGGAGATCGTCGAGTTCGACTTCTCACAGCGCCCGTTCACCATCAAGAGCGACTTCGGTGAGTTCAAGGCGAACTCGATCATCCTCTCGACGGGCGCCTCCGCGCGCCTGCTCGGATTGGAGAACGAGTCCAAGCTCATGGGGATGGGCGTCTCGGCGTGCGCCACCTGCGACGGGGCCTTCTTCCCCGACAAGGAGATCATCGTCGTGGGGGGCGGGGACTCCGCCATGGAGGAGGCGAACTACCTCACCCGCTTCGCCTCGAAGGTCACCGTGGTCCACCGCCGCGAGGAGTTCCGCTCGTCGCAGATCATGCTCGACCGCGCCCGGGCCAACCCGAAGATCGAGTGGGAGCTGAACCAGGCGGTCCACGACATCCTCGCGGGCGACGACGGCAAGGTGCGCGCCGTCATCCTCGAGGACACGCGGACCGGAGAGAAGAAGGAGTTCGCCACCGAGGGCGTGTTCGTCGCCATCGGCCACGTGCCGAACTCCCAGTACTTCAAGGACCAGATCGACACCGACGAGAACGGGTACGTGCTCGTGCACGACGGAACGCACACCTCGGTGGAGGGCGTCTTCGCGTGCGGCGATCTCATGGACCACACCTACCGTCAGGCGATCACGGCCGCGGGGTCGGGCTGCATGGCCGCGATCGACGCCGAGCGCTGGCTGGAGAACCAGGCGCACGCGCCGGCCGAGGCCTCCGCGTCCTGACCCGTTGAGCTCGGACGGAGCAGCACAGGATCCGGGCCGGCACGTCATCGTGACCGGCGCCGGGTCGGGGATCGGTCGGGCGATCGCCCTGCGGTTCGCCGCGGACGGCGCGCGGGTGTCGCTCCTCGGCCGGACGGTGAGCACGTTGGAGGAGACCATCGCGCTCAGCGGGTCTCCGGATTCCCTCGGCGCCCACGCCTGTGACCTCCGGGACGGAGCCTCCGTGCGCGCGGCCGTGGCCGGCGCGGCCGCCGCGTTCGGCCCGATCGAGGTCGCGATCGCCAACGCCGGGATCGGCGGGCCCAACGGCCCGTGCTTCCAGGAGGAGGGCGCCGAGGACCGCTTCGACGACCTCGTGAGCACCAACCTCGGCGGCACCTACCGCCTCTTCCGAGCGGCCCTGGAGCATCTCGCCCCCGAGGCCCCTGACGCGGCCGCCGGCGGCCCTCGTCGGCACCTCCTGGCGGTCTCCTCGATCCTCGCGCGGATCGGGGTCGCCGGGTACTCGGGCTACTGCGCCTCGAAGGCGGGGGTCAGCGGGTTGGTCCGCGCGCTCGCCGCCGAGGTCGCGCCGCTCCACATCCAGGTCAACGCCGTGGCCCCCGGCTGGGTCGACACGGCCATGGCCCGCGAGGGACTCGACGGCATGGCGGCAGCCATGGGAATCAGCCAGGAAGAGGCCCTGGCCATCGCCATGAAGGACGTCCCTTTGGGCCGCATGGGGAGGCCGGAAGAGG
>CAZEFP010000046.1:0-11768 GCA_964511565.1 uncultured Planctomycetaceae bacterium | reverse complement strand
CAGGCGAGCAGCAGCGAGAGCCGCACGAAGACCCCCATCCAGCCGCGAATAAGCTCGTCCGAGCCGCTCCGGATCGCGGCCGCGATGCGCTTGGTCACCACGTTGGCGAGGCCCAGGTTCAGGAGCGCCCACAGCAGGGAGTACGAGCTCACGCCGAGGTAGAAGATGGACAGCTCGTAGGCGCCCAGGACGTGGGTCATGACGACCGCCCCGACGAAGTTGCTCACCGCGACGAACAGCGCCCCCAGCTGGAGCGTGCTCGACTCGCGCAAGAACCGGCTGCCGAGCACCCGCCGCACCATGGAGGGGGCTCCACCGCTCACGACGCCGGAACACCCCGCTGCGGATCGGCCTGGGGCGCTCGTCCCGCGGGGATCAGCAGCACATCGCCCACCTTCCCGGAGAGGTCCCGATCGAGGTCCACCGCCTGGTAGCCGAGGGGCACGTAGGCCTCCAGGGCGCTGCGCTGCCGGTCGGCCAGGGGGTGATAGTCCTCGGCCAGCAGCTCCACGTGCAGCACCGGGCGGCAGCCCGTCTCGACCAACCACCGGCGCAGACCGTCCAGGACCGCGTAGTCGTACCCCTCCGTGTCCGTCTTGATGACGTCCACATGATCGATCCCCCGCTCGAGGAGCCAGCGTGACCCGTCGAGGAGCTGGATCTGCTCCTCCTCGATGACCGTGTCTGGCCGCACCGCGGAGTTCGGTCGGCGGTCGAACATGATCTCCGTGATGAGGGAGTTCGCGCCGTAGTTGTGCGCCGCCTTGTAGATGGTCCGCACGGCGTCCTCGTCCCCCATGGCCGCGTGCACGACCTCGAGCCCCTCGTCCCCAGCGAAGCGCTCCCGACACATCTCGGCGTAGCGGGCCACCGGCTCGAACAGGAACCCGGTCGCCCCGGGCCGCCGCTCCCGGAGGAGCCGG
This sequence comes from uncultured Planctomycetaceae bacterium, assembly GCA_964511565.1. GTDB lineage: Bacteria > Planctomycetota > UBA1135 > UBA1135 > Saltatorellus. The sequence continues at coordinate 10,845 of CAZEFP010000046.1, read as the reverse complement.
CTGAAGATCCCGATGTTGGCCCCGATGTCGAGGAACACCCCGCCCTCGGGGAGGTACGGCAGGACCGCGTCCACCGCCTCACGGACCGTCTCCTCGTGGCGCGCCTCCCACTCCCCGAGGGAGCGGGTGGGCACGTCCGGAGCGAAGCGGCGGCGCACCTTCTCGGCGAGCCAGAGGGCCTTCTTGAACATGGGATCAGGCGCCCCCCCGCTCCGATTCCGCCGGACCAGCGGCCGCGCGGCGGACGGTCCACGAGACCGCGCGCTCGAAGCCTCGTTGTCGGTGGGTGCGGATCATCCGTTCTGGGCGCCTCGCGGACGGCGCGCTGGCCTTTTTGAGACACCCCTGGGGCGCCCTCGGCTCGCCGGAAGTCTACCCTGCTCGAAGCCCCGATTCGCCTCCGCTCTCCCCGCGCTGGACCCCGCCCTCTCGCGTCCCCCCGGACCGCACCACCCATGAGACTCTCGACCGTGATCTGGTCCACCCTCGGGCTGATCCTCCTCGTGACCGGAGGCCGCCGCATCATGGCGGGCCTCGGGGACCAAGAAACCCAGGTCCGGCGTCAGATGGTGGCCATGGTCGAGTCGGTCGCGGACAACGGCAGCCGCGGACTGGGTCGCTACGTCTCGCGGCAGTACATCGACGAGGACTCCGGGCTGGAGTTCTACGAGCTGCGCTCGGCGCTCCGGGAGGGCGCAGGGGACCTCATCCCCGAGCTCGACCCGGCGGCTGGCATCGAGTTCGTATCCACCGAGAAGGAGGGCGAAGACGTCATTTGCACCATCCGCGTGCGGTGCCTCCTGAAGAAGGCTGCTGCCGGGAGGCCACCCCAGCCCTACTGGGACCTGGAGGCCGTGCTGGACCTGCGCCTGCGGCGCGGCACCTGGAAGGTGCTCCGCTCACGGGAGGTCAACCACTCCGAGCGAGGACGAGCCTAGGAGAGGCCGTACTCCTTGATCTTGCGGTAGAGCGTCCGCTCCCCGATCCCCATGACCTCGGCGGCCTTCTTCCGGTTGCCTTCCATGAGCTCCAGGTTTGCGCGGATCAGCGCGCGCTCGACCTCGTCCAACGACCGACCGGCGAGGTCATAGCCCCCGACGCCCGGGACGGCGGCGCCGTCCCCCGCGCCCGCCCCGGTCGCGGCCCGGATCGACTCGGGCACGTCATCCACGGAGAGCATGGCTCCGCCGGCGAGCAGGACCATGTTCTCCACGGCGTTGCGCAGCTCCCGCACGTTCCCCGGCCACCGATAGCGCGCCAGGAGTGCGCGCGCCTCGGGCGAGATGCCGTCCACCTGCCGACCATGAAGTCCCCGGAACTCCTCGATGAAGTGATCGATCAGGAGGGGGACGTCGCCCGCCCGCTCCCGCAGCGGCGGGAGCATGAGCTCGACCACCTGAAGGCGGTGGAAGAGGTCCTCGCGGAAGTCCCCGTCCTGAACCATCTCCCGCAGGTTGCGGTTGGTCGCCGCCACCAGGCGGATGTCCACCGACCGTGGGTCGTTGCCTCCGACCTGCACGACCTCACGGGCCTCGAGGACCCGCAGGAGCTTGGCCTGGGTGGCCAGGGGCATGTCCCCGATCTCATCCAGGAAGAGGGTCCCCCCGTCGGCGTAGGCCACGCGCCCCTCCTTGTCGCTCAAGGCGCCGGTGAAGGCGCCCTTCACGTGTCCGAACAGCTCGGACTCGATGAGTCCGTCCGTGAGCGCTGCGCAGTTGACGGCCACGAAGTTCTGATCGCGGCGGTCGCTGTTCGTGTGAATCGCCCGGGCGATGAGCTCCTTGCCCGTCCCGCTCTCGCCGAGGATCAGGACCGTCGCGTTCGTGGGCGCCACCCGCGCCAGGATCTCGAACACCCGCGTCATCTCCTTGGAGTGGCCGCGCAGCCCGTCGAAGCCGAAGCTCTTGTCGAACTGACGACGGAGCTCGACGTTCTCGGTCCGCAGGGTCTCGTTGTCCCGGCGCAGCCGCCCCTTCTCGATGGCTCGCGAGAGCTTGGCCCGCAGCTCGGCCAGCTTGACGGGCTTGCTCAGGTAGTCCTCGGCACCCTCCCGCATGGCGTCCACCGCGGTCTCGACCGTGGCGTGCCCCGTGATCAGCAGCACCGGCGTCTCCGGGGTCAGACGCTTGGCCTCTTGCAAGACCTCCAGCCCGGACCGGTCGTGCATGACGAGGTCGGTGAGGACCGCGTCGAACGCCTCGCCCTCCAGGGCCGCCACGCCCTCGCCCCCCGACCCGACCACCGTGCAGTCGTAGCCGTCGATCTCGAGCCCGTCCCCGAGGGCCTCACCGTGGCCCTCGTCGTCGTCGATGATCAGGATCTTCCCGGCGGTCGCGTCAGTCATCGGTCTCTCCTGGGTCGCCCGGCGCTCGGCCGGCCTCATCCTCTTCTTCTGCCCCCGGGCGCATGGGGCGGATCTCCTGCAGCAGCGGCAGCCACAGCACGAAGCGCGTCCCACGCCCCTCCTCGCTCATGACGCCGATCTCGCCGTCGTGCATCTCGATGATGCGCTTGACCGTGGCGAGCCCCAGGCCCGTCCCGTTGCGCTTGGTCGAGTAGTAGAGGTCGAAGCACTGCTCGAGCTGACCGGGAGACATTCCGACCCCTGAGTCCGTGATCGTCAGCTCAGCTCGCGGCCCATCACGGCGGAGCTCGACGATGAGCTCTCCGCCGCCGGGCATGGCCTGCCGTGCGTTCACGATCAGGTTGAGGAGCGCCTGCCGGAACGTACCCTCGTCCAGCATCACCAGCGGGAGCGACCCGGGAAGCAGGGCGTGAAGCCGCACCCCCTCGGCCTCCAGCTCCGGCTCGGCGAACTCGAGGGCGTCACGGACCAGGGTCACCAGGTCCGCGGGCGCGCGGTTGATGTCCCCACCCCGCGCGAAGCGCAGGAAGTCCTCGAGGATGCCCTCCAGTCGCGTGACCTCTCGTTGGAGGGTCTTCACTCGCTTGAGCGAGCGCCTCTCCGCGGGCGACTGCCCGCCGTCGCCGCCGGGCGCCGGCTGGAACTCCTCCTCGAGCAGCGTGAGGTTGATCGCCATGGTCGAGAGGGGGTTCTTGATCTCATGCGCGAGGCCGCCCGCCAGACGGGCGAGCATCCGTCGGCGCCCGCTGACCTCCTCCACCGGGCCCACGGGAGGCCGGCTGTCCCAATCGATCTCCTCTTCCATGACATGGGCCCGCGGATCGACCAAAATCATCGCGAAGCACGGGGGCCCGGCGGCAGACTAACCGGACACGGCCCCGCCGTGCCCTCCCTTTGAGCGAGTCAGAACACCTCTCCGTCCAGGCCGGCCAGCGCCCGACCGACGATGTCATCCGGCGCCTGGTCCAGGCCCTGGAGGCGGAGGCCGTGGTCTCCATGCCCACGGAGACGGTCTACGGCCTCGCCGCGCGGGCCGATCGACCCGCGGCCCTGGAGCGCCTGGCGACGGTCAAGGGCACCCAGGACCCGCGACCGTACACCTGGCACGTGGGCGGAGCCGAGGCCCTCGCCGGGCGCGTGGCTCTCCCCGCCATGGTGCAGCGGGCCACGGCGCGTTACTGGCCGGGCCCGCTCACCCTGGTGGTGCGCTCCACGGCCCCCGGCCTCGACCTCATCACGGCCGACGGGTGGACGGGCGTCCGGGCCCCGGCCCACGCCGCCACGAGCGCCGTGCTGAGCGCCGCCCCCTTCCCGGTGGTCATGACCAGCGCCAACCGGGCGGGCGAGGCCCCCGCCACCGACGCCGACGGGGTGGGCCGGACCTTCGACGCGGGCGAGCTGGCAGCCGTGCTCGACGGCGGCCCCTGCGCCCTCGGTGAGGCGTCCACGGTGGCGCGCCTCGGACCTGGTGGGATAGAACTGCTGCGAGAGGGAATCGTGACCATGGAAGAAATCAAGCGCACGGCCGGGCAGCGGCTGCTCTTCGTCTGCACCGGCAACACCTGCCGCAGCCCCATGGCGGAGGCCCTCGCGCGCGCGGCCCTGCGTGGCGCGCTGGAGTCCGACGACGAGGCGCAGTTCGGGTTCCAGATCGGATCCGCGGGCGTCTACGCCGGCCCCGGCGCCCCCGCGTCCACCCATGCCGTGGAAGCCCTCGCCGAGCGCGACATCCCCCTCGACGACCACCGTTCCACCCCCGCCCTCGAGGCGCTCGTCGCCGAGCAGGACCGGGTCTACTGCATGACCGCGTCGCACCGGGAGGCGCTCCTCTCCATGCTGCCCCCGGGGGCCGCGGACCGCGTCGAGCTCCTCGACCCCGAGGGCGAGGATGTCCCCGACCCCTTCGGCGGCTCCCTCGAGGTCTACCGGCAGACGGCCGACGCCATCTCTCGCATGGTGGACGCCCGCCTCTCGGACTGGGTCGGCGCCTCCCCTAGCTGAGGGGCCGCGGCCGAGGAGCGGACCGGCGAGGTCCACCCCGAGTCCCGATCAGGCTGTGCCTGCGATGAGCGCGGCGCGCGCCTCTTCGGCGTCGCCCGTCGCCAGGAGCCGCTCGCGGACGGAGTCCTTGGCGAGCACACGCGCGATGTCCGCGAGGGTGCGAATGTGCAGCAGCTTTTGGGCCTTGGGGATCACCAGGAGCACCACGACGCGCGTGGGTTGCCCGTCGATGGACTCGAAGTCCAGGCCGCCGTCCCGCTGCACCACGCCCATGGCCCCGACGATCTCCGGGAGGTCGTCCACGGCCGCGTGCGGGATGGCCACGCCCAGCTCCATCCCCGTGGACATCGAGCGCTCGCGGGCCAGCACCGCCTCCCGGACCGTCTCGGACGCGTCGGGACTCAGGCGTCCGCGCTCGACGAGGTGGTCCACGAGCGAGTGGATCGCCTCCCACTTGTCGGCGGGCTCGAACCCGAGGAGGAGGTCCTCGGGCTGGAAGAGTTCGCTCGGTCCCATGGGCCGGAGGATAACGGCCTCAGCCTGGACGGGTGGACCTTTCGCGCCGGCAGATCCGCGCCAGCAGCGCCGCCCCGAGCAGGATCTGGAGCTGCTGGGGAGCCGTCAGCAGGCGATCGGGCGGCGCCGCGCCGGTGGGCAGGAGCGGCGCGAGCGCCGAGGGGACCAGACCCAGGGCGATGAGCCCACCGGCAGCGAAGGCGAGGGCGAGGACCATGGCCGCGGGCGCGCTCGCTCGCCGCCCCCCCACGTGGCCGCCCGCGAGACCGGGGCTGAAGAACGTGAGCCGGAGGAAGGGGACGGCGATGAAGACCGCGAGCGGCCCCGCCAGGATCGCGAAGCCCAGGGCCTCGGCCGCCGCTCCGTCCGAGGACATGGCCTCGAGCCCGCTGGAGCGTCCCTCGAACACCAGCGTGCCCGGCAGGGCCATGAGGGCGAGCATGCACAGCAGGGCGAAGGCGAACACGCTCGGGAACACGTGCCCCAGCCCCCTCGCTCCCAGGCCGGGCTCCCTGGCCCTGGCGTGGGTGGTCAGCACGAGCGCGAGGGCGGCCCCCGCGCCCGCGAGGGCGAGCCCGAGGATCGAGAGCCCGAAGGCCCCCTGGGCATCCTCCGACGCGATGGACGCCACCCCGAGCAGCAGCCCCAGGGCGCCGTAGACCGACAGCGCCAGGAAGCGGGCGGCCAGCTGACGCCCGAGGAGCGCGAGGATCGGTGCGAGGGCCACGATCACGAGGCCCACGTCGAGCAAGGCGTCCGAGCCGGAGAAGGTCCGGGCGAGCAGCACCAGGAGCGCGATCGTCCGCAGCAGGCCGGCGTTGACGAAGCTGCCCGCGTCCCGGCGCGCCGGGCCCGCGGCCAGGGCCTGGCCTGCGCCGCCCCAGTTCGGCGGGAGCGCCACGGGCAGGACGAGGCCCAGGAAGATGAGCGTGGTCGGGGTATCTCCAGCGAAGGGGGTGCCGATCCACGCCACGGAGAGCTCCCCGCCATCCTGCATCCGCCCCTGCGCCCCCAGGCCGAGCAGGCTGGCGCTCGCGAGCGAGATCAGCACGGCGCCCCGCCACGCGTGGGCCCGGGCGGTCGGCCGGCCCGATGCGGGGTCTCGCCCGGCCGCGTCGCCGCCCGGGACGAGCGCCCGCTCCACGAGCCCGGCGAGGAACAGGAGCGCGGCGACCCACCCGAGGTGATCGAGCTGCACCGCCAGCAGCAGGAGCCCCGCGAGAACGAGGGACAGGCCGGGGCTCAAGGCGCTCTCCGACTCAGCGTAGTCCCGCGAGGACGCGAGGGCCGCGAGAGCGACCACGGCGAGAACGGCGATCGAGCCCGTGAGGGCGAGGCCGTCCACATCCAGGCGCGCGAACTCGAGGGCGACCCCGGTCAACCCGAGGGCGGCGATCCGCTGGCCCCGGAGCAGCGCGCACACGAGCCCGACGGCGATGAGCGCGGACCCGGTGGGCCACCGGGGCAGGAACGCGAGGAGGTCAACCACGGCGGCGCTCCCTGATGCGAGCCAGCGCGAACGACAGCGCGAGGACCGCCGCCGACCCGGCAGCTCCCAGCAGCGCGAAGGCCCCGGGCCACGCCCAGCCGCGGGAGCCGGGATCGCCGCCGATGCCCGCCGCGTCCGCGGCCACCGCACCCCCCAGGGCGACAATGATCAGCCCCAGCGCGCCCGAGGAGCCGCCCGCCGTGGGTTCACCGCCGGGGACCGCCGTCGTCGCCTCGCCGTCAGCTCCGGACGAGGGATCGGCGGGCCCCTCCGGCTGGGAGGCGGGGGCTGCGGCGGGGTCCATGAACAGAGCCTGACAGCGGAGGGCCCGCCGAGCAATGAACCCGGCCCAACAAGGGGCACGGCCCGATCCGCCCCGCGCATCCGGCTCCCGCAGGGCCCCCCACCGAAGCAAGAAACGTGAATCGAACCCGCCTGCGGGTCGAAACAGCGGGGTGTAGACGGGAAGATAGCCGTCAGCACTTCGTCTCTCTCGACGCGTGCCGTGGCTTCGGCCGTACCACCGCCGGCCGAGCGCCCCGAGGGGCCCTGGGCCAGCACCCGAAGACAGACATAAGACACCACTCCGCAGCCAGTTGCGTCCCACTCCAGCAGGTGAGCGGTGACTGCTGCGCCCCACACCCAACCGTCCGAACCTCGACTCCCGAGACGAGTTCCGCCAGATGAACCACGCTCCCCGACGCGACACCCACGCCCAGGATCCCCGGATTTCGGCAGATATGGCCCGAACCCATCGCGGTGCCGGTGCCCCCCTCCGTCTGGCCGGCGCCCTGGCGCGGGGGGCCTGCGCGCTGTCTCTCCTGCTCGGCGCGAGCAGCGCCGCCCTCGCCCAGGGCGAGGACGAGGAGCTCTACGTCATCCAGGAGCAGGGCGGCACCTACGTGCTCAACTTCGCCCAGAGTGACGAGGACGAGAGCATGACGCTCTACCAGTTCGTCCAGGCCTGCGAGCAGGTCACGGGGCTGAACTTCACCTGGGGCGCGGAGACCGAGGCGCTGCTCAAGAACCAGCAGGTCAACCTGCTGGGGGCCAAGACCATCGAGAAGGACCGGTTCTACTCCTTCTTCCAGGTGATGATGATCATCTCCGACTTCGTCTGCACGGAGATCGGCGAGGACGACATCTCGGTCATCAAGATCGACTCCCTGGCCACCGCCGCCAGGAACAACCTCCGAGCGGGCGCGCTCTACGTCGAGCCCGAGCGGCTCGAGGAGTACGAGGACCAGCCCGCGACCCTGATCACCACCGTGGTCAGCCTGCCCAACACGGACGTCCGGCAGGTCTCCAACTCGATGCGGTCGATGATCACCGACCCCAACACGCAGCAGATGCTGCCGGCGGGTAACTCACAGTCCATGGTCCTGGTTGGATTCGGCAGCAACGTGGTGGCGCTGGCGAACATGCTCAAGATCATCGACGACGCGTCCCAGACCGACGTCATCCCGCCGGAGTTCGACGTCATCAAGCTGGAGTACGCGACGCCTGAGGACATCGCTTCGACGATCGAGGAGCTGCTGGAGGCCTCGAACCAGAGCCGCTCCGCGGGCCCGCAGGCCCAGGGCCCCCAGGGCGCCCTGAACCGGAACCAGGGGGAGGCGAAGATCCTCACGGACACCCGCACCAACTCCCTGCTCGTTATGGCGATGCCGGACGAGATGCCGCGCATCAAGGAGCTCGTCGCGCGCCTGGACGTGGACGTGGTCGAGCGCGAGCGCAACTACCACATCTACGCCCTGGACAACGTCAGCGCCGAGGACCTCGCCGAGACCCTGGACGAGTTCCTGCAGGACGCGGTCCAGCTGGAGCAGGGCGCGGCCGCGGGCAACCAGCGTGGCGGCGCCCCGCGGGCCTCCAACAACGCCCGCGAGTACGTCGTGGTGGCGGACGCTGAGACCAACTCCCTGCTGATCGCGGCCAACCGGACGCGCTACGAGGAGCTCAAGTCGCTCATCGAGCGCCTCGACCGCCGACAGGACCAGGTCCTCATCGAGACCGCGCTGATCGAGCTCACCGGTCGCGACTTCCTCGACATCGGCGTGGAGCTCGGCTTCGCGGACATCCCAGGGGTCGGCGAGAGCGGCGGCTTCGGCGTCACGGGCTTCGGCCTCTCGACCATCCAGGACTCCGACGGAGACGGCGTCCCCGACCTGCGGGTCCCGAACGTCGGACAGGGCGTGACCGCGGGCATCATCGACGGGGACGAGTTCTCCATCCCGATGCTGGTCGCGCTGGTCGAGGAGAAGCGCAACTCGGACGTGCTCAACGTCCCGAGCGTGCTGGTGAACAACAACTCGGTGGCCCGGGTCTCCACCCTCGACGAGCAGCCCACGACGCAGATCACCGCCACCGGCGGCGGCGTCGGCGCCGGCCAGACCCAGGAGAACTTCAACGACTACGTGGAGGCCGGGATCACGATGGAGATCTCCCCCTCCATCAGCGCGTCGCGCTACCTGCGCCTGGATGTGTACCTCGAGGTCTCGACCTTCATCGGCGCCGTTCAGGGCGCGATCCCGCCGCCGCGGGTGACCCGGACCATCGAGACCCAGATCAACGTCCCCGACGGCTCGACCATGGTCATCGGCGGCATCGTGGTGGACAACGAGAGCAAGACCCGGACCCAGGTCCCGTGGCTCGGGGACATCCCGATCCTCGGCCGCCTGTTCTCGCGTGAGACCGGAACCAGGGACCGCACCGTCCTCTACTTCTTCGTCACGCCCCACATCCTGAAGGACACGGAGTTCGCCGACCTGGCCGAGCTCTCCTACGGGAAGAAGCTGGAGGCCGCCCGCGAGATCGGCATCGAGCGCCTGCGGAAGATCGACCCCACCTTCGGGATGTCGAGCGAAGCCGCCGGCTCCTCGGTGGGCCTGGAGGGCTTCGACCTGCCCCTCTACACGCCGCCCCAGCGCGGCGAGACCGCTGGCGACCAGGTGGGACTGTCCCCCCTGGATGCCGCCCGCATGCTCGACGAAGAGACCCCGGAGGACTGAGCGCGCTCGCGCACCACCATCCCATGGTCAGCATCGGAGAATTGCTCCTGGACGCCGGACTCACCCGGGACCAGCTCGAGGAATGCCGCGGGATCTCCGCGGTCTCGGGCGACTCCATCGACCGGGTGATCCTCGCCAAGGACTTCATGGAGGAGGGAACCCTGCTCCAGATCTACGCCAAGCACCTCGGCTACGAGTTCCGCAAGAGCCTGGACGGGACGAAGGTCCCCACGACGTTCGTGGACTCGGTGCCGGTCAACTTCGCGCGGAACTACAACCTGGTGGCCCTCGAGTCGGGCGAGGGCGTCCTCAAGGTCGCGACCTGCTCGCCCCTGGACCCCCACCCGATGGACGACCTCGCGGCCATGATCGGCACCGAGGTGGACGCGGTCCTGGCTCCGCGTCAGGAGATCACGACGCTCATCGCCCGCGCCTACCGCCACAAGGCAGACGGCGTGGACGAGGCCCTGGACGCGGTCTCCGAGGACGGCGACATCGGGTCCCTCGCCGCGGAGATCGACGACTCGGAGGACGTCCTCGACGTCTCCAACAAGGCGCCGATCATCAAGCTGGTGAACACGATCCTGTTCCAGGCGCTCAAGCTCCGCTCCTCGGACGTCCACTTCCAGCCGTACCCCGACCGGATGCAGGTCCGCTTCCGGATCGACGGCATCCTCTATGACATGGACGCGATCCCCAAGCGCGTCCAGGACGCGATCATCAGCCGCGTCAAGGTCATGGGCAAGATGGACATCGCCGAGCGCCGGCTGCCCCAGGACGGCCGCGCCTCGCTCCGCATCGGCGACGGCGAGGTCGACGTCCGGATCAGCTCGGTCCCCACCAGCACCGGTGAGCGGATCGTCATGCGACTGCTCGACAAGACCGCCAAGCTGTACCGACTCAACGAGATCGGGCTCGAGGAGAAGAACCTCGAGATGATCCGGGAGTACCTGGACTACAACCACGGCATCGTTCTGGTGACCGGCCCCACGGGCTCCGGCAAGACCACCACGCTCTACGCCTCCATGGCGGAGATCGACACCACCAAGAAGAACATCCTCACCATCGAGGACCCGGTCGAGTACGCCATCGGCGGCATCAGCCAGGTCCAGGTGAACCAGAAGAAGGGCCTCACCTTCGCCTCGGGCCTGCGCTCGTTCCTGCGCCAGGACCCCGACGTCATGATGGTCGGTGAGATCCGGGACCTGGAGACGGCCGAGGTCGCCATCCGGGCGGCCCTGACCGGGCACCTGGTGTTCTCCACGGTCCACACGAACGACTCCGCCAGCACCATCACGCGGATGGTGGACCAGGGCGTCGAGAGCTACCTGGTGGCCTCGTCGATCGTGCTCATCATCGCCCAGCGCCTGGTGCGGACGATCTGCCCCCACTGCAAGGTGGTGGTCCCCATCGACGACGAGTGGGCCGCCAAGCTTCGCAAGGTGGACATGACCTCCGATGAG
>CAZEFP010000045.1:0-11768 GCA_964511565.1 uncultured Planctomycetaceae bacterium | reverse complement strand
CGACCTGCCGCTCCAGGGTCGCGTCCAGGTCCGAGGAAAGACGGTCCAGGACCTTTGGCCAGCGGAAGGAGACGTCCTTCAGCTCGTACGGGTCCGCCTCCAGATCGAAGAGCTGCATCTCGCCGCCGTCGCCCCGGTGGAGCTTCCACTTCCCGGCCCTGATCGCGTAGCTGATGCCCTCGGTGGCCGACTGGCGCGGCGAGGTCTGCGCGAGGATCCGCAGGTCCGCGTGCCCGACGGTGGGCGCGAACCGGTCGACGCCGCTCACCTGCTCGAGGAACGACTCCTTGCCTGGCAGGTCGAACAGATGCAGGAGGGTGGGCGCGAAGTCCGCCAGGGCCACGGGGTCGGAGATCCGACGGGGGGCGACCCCCGGAGCGCGGATCATCCACGGCACGTGAAGCTGCTCCTCCCAGATGAGCCCGTGGCCAGGCACGCCATGCTGGTTCAGGCCCTCCCCGTGGTCCGCCAGGACCGCGATCACGCAGTCGTCGCTCAACCAGCCGAGCTCCTCGCCCTTCTGGAGCAGCCGCTTGATCTGCCGGTCGACGAAGGCGACCTCGCCGTCATAGGCGTCGATCCCCGGCTCCAGTTCATTCCACTGGCCCGTCGGTCGCTGCGCGCGCTCGGCGAAGCGCCGCTCCTTCAAGTACGCCCGCGTCGCCTCATCCATCATGAAGCCCCGGGCCACCCTCTGCGGCGGGGTGTAGGGGCCGTGGGGATCGAAGAAGTGCACCCACAGCAGGCGGGGTCCGGCCGCCGCGGCCTGGCGCTCCATCACGGCGAGGGCAGCGCTGACGACCTCCTTGGCGACCAGTGAGGTCGCCTCAGGAGCCTCGTACCCATCGAAGCCCGCGTCGAGGCCGAACTCGGGGCGCAGGGGGAAGGCGGCGACGACGGCGTCGGTGCGGTAACCGTTCGCGGAGAAGAACTCGGCGAGGGTCTGGAGGTCCGGACGACGCGTGTAGACCTTTCCGTCCGCAATGTTCGCCAGCACGCCGTGCTCGTGGGGCGAGACCCCGGTGAACATGGTCGTGTGGCTGGGCAGTGTCGTCGCGATGGGGGCCGAGGCCTGCTCGAAGAGCACCGACTCCTCGGCCAGCTCGTCCAGCCGTGGGCTCGTCGGGCGCCCGTAGCCGTAGGCGCCGAGGTGATCCGCTCGGAGCGTGTCGATCGTGATCAGGAGGACGTTGGGACGGTCCGCGAGGAGGCCCTCGGCCACCTCACCCCCGGGAAGGGCCACGCGCTCCGCCCCGGCGTCCGGCGTCGCCGAGGCTTCTCCGCTGCCCCCGAGCCTCGCGCCCCCCCCGTCGCCGCAGCCGAACAGGAGCAGCCCGGCGAGGGCGACGGACGCGGCATGAGCCATCGGCCGCCGCCCCCGCTCGGCGGGGGGCAAGAGGGCGGCGCCTGGGCCCGACGGGCCTCGATCCGTCGGAACAAGGGCCAAAGCTGAGCTCAGCCTCCTCGGCTACTTCGCCCGCTCACGCATCGTCACGCTGAGGTCCACGTACCAGCGGTCCTCGGGGATCTCGTGCGTGGCCAGGTTCTTCTGCGCGGCCCGCAGGTCGATGCTCGTGATCCGGAGCTTGCGGCTGTTCTTCTCGAGCAGGAAGAAGAAGTTCGCGATGCGGTTCCGGTCGAACCACGCGTCCTTCTCCGCCGGCTTGATGGCGTAGGTGTAATCGGTGTAGCCCTTCAGACGCTCTTGCTCTCTCGGCTTCTCGATCTTCGGGTTGCCCCAGAGCACATTGGGGTCCGCAGCGAGGCCGAAGACGTAGGAGTTGACCTGATCAGCCCCGTCTCCCTTGACGCCTTCCTTGGCGCTCCGCTCCTTGTACTGGGTGTAGCTGTAGGCGCTGCGGAGGATCCTCTGTGAGAGCTGCTCCGCCTCGCCACCCTCGGACACCGCGGCCTCGTAGCGCGCAATCGTCGCCCGCTGCTGCGTGGCTTGCCAGCCGAGGAACGCTGAGCCCGCGAGGAGCAGGCCGATCATGATGCGAATCATGGCTTGTTTCCGATTCTCCTGGGGGTGACGTCAGTTGGCGCGGGAAGAGAAGAGCTTCGAGGGATCCACGAGGATGACCTTGCCCTTGAAGTTGAGGCCCTTGTCCCCCTCGGTCGGGGTCACCGCCGCCGGCTCGACCTCGAGGCACCACGGCTGCGCGCGCAGCGCTGCGTCGAAGGCGGTGATGTCGTTGCTCGCCTCCGGCACGCTGTCGGCGAAGAAGGTCGCACTGAGCCTGATCTTCGTGTGCTCGGGATACTCCCCACTCTTCTTCACGAAGTCCGCGTTGAGCGCCCGCAGCGACGGGCGCCACCCCTCGTTGCCGTTCAGGACGTTGAGGACGCAGGTCATGGCGGCGAAGGCGGAGGGCGGCAACGGCACCTCCTGGATGTCGCCGACCTCACGCTTGAGGTCCAGCACCTTCTTGTCGAGCATCCGCTCGATGGTCTTCAACTCGTCGAGGGGCTCCGCCACGTCGCCACCGAGCTTGACCCCCTTGCCGTAGACCTTCGATCGGTCGAGCAGGTCCTTGGGGACCGGGTTCAGGATCGGGCGCGCGGTCGACGAGTCCGTCCCGACGATGAACGCGTTGACGTTCCTGAGGTAGGAGAGGAGACCGGTGTAGTTCAGCGCGTCGATCTTGCGGATGTTGACGATGTTCACCATGCCGAGGAACGTGGTGAGCATCAGCGCCGCGAACGCCAGGGGGAACTCGAGCCGCTCCCACGCGCCCGAGTAGGTCAGCTCCTCCCTGCGTAGCGAAGGAGACATGACGCCTCCGCCCAGCTGACGGAAGGCGCCGCCATAGGCGGCGACCAGCTGGCCGGCGCCCTCCGCGGGCTGGCCAGAGTCCTCCTCGAAGCAATCCAGCACGTAGACCGGCACGTCGAGCACCGAGCTCCCGATGAGGCCCGGCAGCTCCATGCCGCTGGCGTAGATCGCCTCGATGGGCTGCGCCGTGCGCGCCGCCGAGATCGTGCGGCCGATCTCGCGCCGAATCCGCTTGATGGCCTGGTCGATGCGGCGGTTCAGCTCGATCGGATCGAGCTCGCCGGCGGCAGCGGGCTCGTCAGCGACGTCGCCGCCGTCGACCTCCTCCGCAGGACCCTGCTCGTCCGTGTCCTGCTCCGCCTCGTCCTTGACCACCGCCTCGAGCTCACCCATGAGGTGGGACATGGCGCCGATGTGGATGACGCGCATCTCCCGGATCTCTGCGCCAGCGACCACCGCGACACAGGTCGAGTGCTCGCCCACGTGAACCAGGAGCTGGGCGTTGTCGATGTGGCAGATGTCCGCTGCCAGGGCTGCGTTCACCATGGCCGAGCTCTCAAGCTCCGCCTCGAGCGGTTCGAGACCCGCCTTCTCCATGGCCTGGATCGCGCGGCTGACGCAGTCCTTGGGGAGCGCCGAGACCAGCAGCTCCGCCCCCTGGTCGTTCTCGGCCATGACGTGGTAGTCCACGATCACGTCGTCGATGTCGAACTGGGGCAGCTCGTTCTCGACCTCGAACTTGATCACCTGATCGATCTTCGTTCGATCCGCGAAGGGCAGCGTGAGCCGCCGGTAGGCCGCTTGGTCCGAGGGGATGACCACGGACACGTTCTCCTTGGGGACGCGGTGGGAGACCGCCGCGTCCTTGAGCACCTCGGCCACGAGGGAGACGTCGCCGGCGGCGTAGGCCACGGACTCCTCCGCGGTGAATTCACCGGCGTAGTAGGCCGAGATCTTCTGACGCTTCGGACTGCCGTCGAGGACGACCAGTTCGAACCTTCGGGGACCGATTCGGATTCCGCAGGAGCGTGCCATTCAGGTGGTGGTGGTAGGGCGTGCGGTCAACGGGCCGCCAGGGGGCTGGCCAGCTCGTCGTAGCGAGCGCGAGCAGCGGGGGGGAGAATTCGGTTGCGGATCTTGTCGTCGAACTCGGCACTGAGGGCCCGAAAGTCGGGTTCCATCGCGTCGAGGGTGGCTGCCTGGTGCCGGTCGCGGATCTCCCGCTGCCGGCTCTCGTATTCGTCGAGCAACTGATACAGGACGCGACGACGGCGCCCGGAGAGCTCGAACTGCTCGGAGAGCGCATCAGCGTATCCGGCGAGGGGACTCGGGCTCGGAGTCTGTCGAGAAACCGCGAGGCCGACCCCCAGGCCCACGAGGAACCAGGAGCCGGCGAGGGCGGCCGACCAAACGCGCAGGTCCTTCACGGCCTGAGGCTCAGCGCCCTTCCACGGGCAACGACACGGACTCCTCTCGCTCCTGCTCGAGGCGCTGGTTCTCCTGCTCGAGTTCCGAGAGCGCCTCCTGGAGCCCCTTTCCGGCGTCGAGGTCGGCGACCTCGGGGTTCCCGCTCCCCGCGAGGACGAGGGTGATCGCGACGAGCCCGCCGGCGGCGACGGCCACCAGGGCGCGCGAGAAGGCGAGGACTCGCCCCGCAGCAGGTTCCGGAGCCGGAGCGGCTGCCGCAGGCACAGGCTCCCTGCCCACATCGCCGGCGAAGGCCCGCCGCGCCACGTGGGCCGCGAACCCGGTGGGAACGTCGACCTCGGGACCGGCCACGAACCACTGACGGAGGGTCTGCTCCTCCTGGACCGCGTTGCGACAGGCCGAGCAGTCCATCAGGTGGCGCCGGACGGTGCCGCCGACGCTCTCCGTCACCTCGTCATCGACGAAGGTCGGGACGAGCGCAAGGACGACGTCGCACTGGATGGGTGAGGTGGTACTCATGACGTTGACTCCTCGTTGGAGGGATTGGACTGGCTCGCCGCGAATTCCGGGTGGAGCTGCAGCAACCGCTTCTTGAAGCGAGCCCTGGCGCGGAAGAGGCGCGACTCGACGGTCCCGATCGACACCTGGAGGACATCGGCGATGTCCTGGTAGCGCATCTGCTCGAGCTCTCGCATGACGAGCACCGTCCGGAAGATCTCCGGGAGGTCGTCCATCACGCTGCGCGTGATCTCACTGATCTCCGCCTGCTCGAGGCGGGCGTCGGGGCGGATCGACTTGCGCTCCAGGGTCTCGTCGGCCGGGGCGCCGACCGCCTCGGGGTCCTCGACCGCCCGGATCGGGCTGCGGCCCTGGCGCTTCATGAAGTCCAGGATCGTGTTGACCGCGATGCGGTACAGCCACGTGTAGAACGCGGAGGACTGCTGGAAGGTCTCGAGGCGGCTGAAGGCCTTCAGGAACGTGTCCTGGACGATGTCCTCCACCTCCACCGCGCTGCGGGTGTAGTGGCGGACGAGGCCGAAGAGTCGGCGCTGATACCTCTCGACGAGCACCTCGAAGCACAGGGGATCCCCGTCGAGGGTCCCCTGGACGAGCAGGATGTCGTCCTGGGTTTCGAGGCTCGGTTTGTGCATCAGCGCTCCCATCTTCGGAAGCGTGGACGCCCGTACGGACCTCCTATTCCCGGTCGGCCGTAGATTCGGCGGGCGCCGTGGACCCCATGGGAGCGTTCAGGGTGTGCCCCATGCGCTCCTTCTTCGTACGCAAGTACTTGATGTTGTTTGGGTTGGGCTCGATTTCCAGAGGCACCTGGTCCACCAGCTCGAGGCCGTACCCGGCGAGGCCATGGATCTTCTTGGGATTGTTGGTGAGGAGCCTCATCCGCCGGACCCCCAGCTGGAAGAGGATCTGAGCCCCGATCCCGTACTCCCGGAGGTCCACCGGGAGGCCGAGGGCCTCGTTGGCCTCGATGGTGTCGAGGCCTCCGTCCTGCAGGTGGTAAGCCTTCAGCTTGTTGGCGAGACCGATGCCGCGGCCCTCCTGGCGGAGGTAGACGAGGACCCCGCGGTCCTTGGAGGCGAGGATCTGCATGGCCTGATCGAGCTGGGGGCCGCAGTCACAGCGCTGGGATCCGAAGGTGTCGCCGGTGAGGCACTCCGAGTGGACGCGAACGAAGACGTCCTCGTCGATGGGCGGAGCGTCTTCTCCCGCTCCGTCATCGGTGACGATCCCGTGGGTGAGCGCCACGTGCTCCTTCCCGTCGATCTTGGACTGGAAGAGGTGCATGTGGAACAGCCCGTGGTCGGTCTGGATGGGCACAGGCTTCTCCACCACCGCCTCGACCAGCTGCTCGTTCCGCCGTCGGTACTCGATCAGGTCTGCGATGGTGCAGATCTTGAGATCGTGTTGCTCCGCGAAGACCTCGAGCTCGGGCATCCGCGCCATGGTCCCGTCATCGTTCATGATCTCGCAGATCACGCCCACCGGCGAGGCGCCTGCGAGCTGAGCGAGGTCGACGATCCCCTCCGTCTGCCCTCCACGCACCAGCACTCCGCCCTCCCGCGCCCGCAGCGGGAAGATGTGGCCCGGGCGCGCGAGGTCCGCGGCCACCGCGGTGGGGTCCGCCGCCACCTCGATGGTTCTCGACCGATCTGCCGCGCTGATCCCGGTGGAGACCCCCGTGGTCGCCTCGATCGAGATCGTGAACGCCGTTCCGTGGGCGTTCGTGTTGTGGGCCGCCTGCATCGGGAGCTCCAGCCGATCGCAGACCTCGCCCGACATCGGGGTGCAGATCAGGCCCCGACCCTCCTTGGCCATGAAGTTCACCGCCTCGGGGGTGATCTTCTCCGCGAGCATCGCGAGGTCACCCTCGTTCTCGCGGTCGGGGTCGTCGACGAGGATGATCATGCGGCCCCCTTTCAGGTCTTCGATGATCTCGGGGATGGACGCGATGGGCATGGTTCGGGGGGACGGGTCTCGGGCGCTGGCGGGTGATTTGGCGGAGCATCCTAGGGCGGGTACGCCCACGACCCGACCGCTATCGCGGCGGATCCATCGGGATCTGCGCCCGGGGTGCCCCGGATACACCTCAGACATTGCGTGGAGGCGAGCTAGGAATATCACCAAAGCCCAGGGCGCAGGGCATGGGGAGCCTTCCACCGGCGAAGCCCGTCCAGTGGAGAGGTGGGCAAAGAAAGGGGAGAAGGGCACCCAGCGCGACTCTAAGCATTGAAGAGACGTGGCTTAGGACTTCCCACACGACAGCGAGTTCGTGTGGATAACCAAGCGGATGCGCCCTGGCGCCCCGGAAAAGGCCGCGGCTGCGAGGCACCTGATCCGCGAAGTCTCCACAAGAGATCCACAGGAGAAACACTCGATCCCAGGGCCTCGATCGGACGACAAGGCAAAGGAAGTCGCATTTAGCCGGATGGACCCCCGCCGGCACGCGCCCCGCCGCTCGGCGGGACCTGACCCGCCTGAACGAGCCTCTCCTCGATGTATCGCACCCTGCTCATCGGCCTCACCGCCGCGTCCCCCATCCTCGTCATGGGGGTCACTCGCCAGTCCAACCTCGAGCGTCGACTGGTCTCACTCGAGGAGTTCACCGAGCACGTTCCTGCCCGGCAGGATCGCGATCTTCAGACCCTCACCTCCCGCCTCGCCGCGCTGCCCGAGGATCATCAGGTCGAGGCGCTACAGACCCGGGTCCACTCCCTCGAGGCGCGCCTCAGGGAGGCGAGGGAGGCGCTCGAGTCCCAGCGGGAGGCCCTCGACGAGGTCTCGCAGATCGCGCACAAGGTCCGCCGCATCGACGACCTCGAGCAGGGGATGGACACGCGCTGGGCCGGCTTCGTGCGAGCGCTCGACGCGACCACGACGCTCGTGGACGAGACCCGCGCGGAGCTTGGTGATGTGCGCTCGCAGCTCTCCGACGGAGGCCTCAGCCAGGCGGACTCGAACGGACTGTGGACCGCGACGGTCGGCCCGACCGTTCAGCTCCGCGGCGCGTCCACGGTCGGGAGCGGCGTGCTGCTCCAGTCCCGACCGTCCGAGGCGAACCCCGCCGCGTACCAGACCCTGATGCTCACGTCATGGCACGTGATCCGCGACATCCGCGCAGACGCCCAGGGGCAGGAGTGCCCGATCCCCGTCATCGTTCGTGATCTGGACGGGGGCAAGACGGAGTTCACGGCGACCGTCCTGGACCACAACGTGGAGCTGGACGCCGCCCTCTTGATCCTCGACACCTGCGAGCGCTTCGAGGTCGGCGCCATGCTGCCCACCCGCGCCCGGCTGGCATCGACAGAGGTCTTCGACGATGTGGTGGCGGTCGGTTGCCCGCTGGGGAACGACCCGATCCCGACCCAGGGGCACCTGACGGACCTGCACCACGAGGTCGCGGACGCCAACTTCTGGATGATCTCTGCCCCGACCTACATCGGAAACTCCGGCGGCGGCATCTACGGCCGCGACTCCCACGAGCTGCTCGGGATCTTCTCGAAGATCTACACCCACGGTTCCATTCGGCCGACCGTCATCCCGCACATGGGTCTCGTGACCCCGCTGGGCGCCATCTACGACTGGATCGACGAGAGCGACCGGGTGTCCGTCCTCGAGGGCGCTGGCAGCGCCGTGATCACGCTGCGGTGAGCGCGGCTGGGGCTGCCTGAGGGCCCCCACCGCGAGGCCGCTGGAGTTTCCAGTCCACAGGGCTGGCGAGGCTGCCGAGGTTCACCAAAGGTGAACCCATGGGCCCGCGGCCGCTCCTCTCCGTACTCGCTCCCCTGCTGGCGACGGGCGCTGCGCTCCTGTGTGCTCGACCCGCCACGGCGGCCGCCCAGCTCGCCGCGCCGATCGACCTCACGGCGACCGTGAACGGGCCGCGGCTCCTGCCCCCCACGGATGTCGATGGGGACGGAGACCTCGACCTCCTCGTGACCGGCGACGGAGGCCGGCGCCTGTACTGGATCGAAGAGGTACGCGGCGACGCGGCACCGCCACGTCCCCTGCTCGAGTCCCCTTCGGCGCCCACGCTCTGGCGCTTCTCGGACCTCGACGGCGACGGCGACCTGGACGTGCTCGCGCTCACCGCCTCCCCCTCGCAGCTGTACGTCCACGAGCGTGACGGCGACCGGTATCTGGAGCCGAGACGGGAGACGGGCTTCCAGGGCGAGGCCCTCGACCTCGACGTGGGCGACATGGATCAGGACGGCCTCCCCGATGTCCTCGTCGCCCTCGACGCGGGCCACGCCGCCCACCGCGGCCACTTCATCCTTCGCGGCGTCGGAGGGGGCCACCTCGGATGGGCCACGCGCTTCGCGCCGGGAAGTCAGGCGGCCTCCGGGATCGTCGCCGGGCCGTTCCAGCTCGCCGACCTCGACCTCGACGGCGACCTCGATGTGCTCGTGCAGGACCTCGACCTCAACCGGATCGTCTGGTTCAGGAACCAGGGCGCCTCGTTCGCCCAGGGACCGCTGGTGGTCGATGGTCCACTGACGGCCCTGGCCTCTGTCGAGGCCCTCGACCTGGATGGAGATGGGCGGCTCGACCTGGTCGCGAGCGGCACCCCCTCGACCCTCGACCACGGGCAGACCGTCCTCTTCTACCGCGGCTCGAGCAACGGTGCCTTCATGGCGCCAGCCACCCTCTCCACCGAGCTCACGATGGATCCCGCTCCGCTGTCCACGGGCGACGTGGACGGTGACGGTGACCAGGACCTCCTCCTCACCTCGTCCAAGGGCGGTGCGCAGTGGCTCGAGAACCTCCCATCGGGCTTCGCCGCGGAGCCGCGCGACCTTCTTGCGCACCCCGGATGGAACGTGCTCGACCAGCAGTTCGTCGATGTCGACCACGACCAGCAGCCTGACCGGGTCGTCGCCTGCACCACGGAGCAGGTCGGTTGGCGGCGGGGCCTCGGCGCCGCCGACTTCGGTGCCCCGGAGGAGTTCACCCGGCGCGCCGATGGCGCCCTGGCCGCCGTCGCCGCCGACATGGACCGTGACGGCGACCTCGACATCCTCGTGGCCGCGACGGGGACCCGCCAGGCCGTGCAGCTGGAGAACCTCGGTGGCGGCCGCTTCGACCTTCCAAGGCCGTCCTTCAAGATCCCCGGCGGCCTCGAGCAGATGCTCGCCGCCGACCTGGACGGCGACGGGGACCGCGACCTCGTCCTCACGTCGTTCTCCGGCGGCTGGATCGACCTTCGCTCGCTCGAGCCCGATGGCTTCGGCGCGCCCCTGAGGCTGAGGAGCTTCACCCCCGCCACCGGCGGCACGGTCACCGCGACGGACGTGGACGGCGACGGGCGCGTCGACCTCGCCGTGTCGACGCTGGGTGAGGGCGACGTGCTCTGGTTCAAGGGCACCGCCGCCGGCCTGGACCCCCAACCACGGATCCTGATCCGCGACCAACCGTCCGTGGCCGACCTGGTCGTTCGGGACGTGGACGGCGACGGAGCCGGAGATCTCGTGCTCGCCGGGCCTGGGTTCGGCGGTTCCGTCGGGTGGTTCCCCGGCCAGGGCGCGGGGAGCTTCGGCGCCAGGGTCGCGATCCCGACCATCAACTTCCAGCCGCGCAACGTGGTCCCGATGGACGCTGACGGTGACGGTGATCTCGACCTCGTGGTCGGGGGCGCTGGCTTCGTCTTCCCGCTCCTCGAGTGGATTCCGCAGGTCGCCCCCGGTCAGTTCGGCGGCGCGGACTACGTCGGGAGCGCGGTTCAGGGGTGGGCCTCGGTGAAGGCGGTGGACATCGACCTCGACGGCGACCTCGATCTGGTGACGACCCCGCGCGACGCCTCCATCGAGCCCCTGGCGCTCACGGTCTACACCGCCCCGTTCGGCATGCCGCCCGTGGTGCTCGATCGGCCAAAGGGCGTGTCGTCCTTCCTCGTCGACGACGTGGATTCCGACGGTGACGCCGACGTCATCTTCACCTCCGAGCGCGGGGATTCGGTGACCTGGCTCCGCGGCGTCGGCCGCGGGTTCCTGGGGCAGGTCGAGTGTTCCGCCCCTCCCGAGTCCCCCGCCGACCTCCAGGCCGTGGGCTCACCACGGCGCGCCGTGAACGCCCTTCAGCTGCAGCTGAGCCGCGTGGCTCCGGGGACCCTCACGCTGTTCCTCACCAGCCAGTCCCCTGGCTTCGTGGTCCACCCTGGGGGCAGCCTGGGGACCCTCTGCCTCGGGGGGGGCGTCGGCAGGTTCGACCGGCCGGGCGAGGCCCGGACCGCAGACGGTCAGGGAACGGTGACGCTCGACGTGGACCTCAGCGACGTCCCGCAGCCCCTCGCGGCCCAGAGCGTGGTGGCCGGAGAGACCTGGCGCTTCCAGGCCTGGTACCGGGATGCCGTCAACGGGGTCGCCACCTCGAACTTCTCCGGGTCGTTGGCCGTGGAGTTCCGCTAGGCCCGCCGGGTCCACCAGGTGAGCCCGGCGAGGTTGCGGTCCTGCCGCGAGAGCAGACTCGCGAGGTACCCGACCAGGACGCACGTGGTGCTCCCCACGGCCCCGTAGAGCATGAAGTTCAAAGGGGTCGCGTTCTGGACGTAGGCGAGGACCCCGATCGACGTCAGCGCACCCAGCGCTGCGCCCCGTGCCGAGGTGCGGGTGGTGAAGATCCCGAGGAAGAAGAGCCCGGCCAGCGGGCTGATCAGGAGCCCCAACACGCTCTGGAACGTGTCGAACAGGGACCGGAGGTCGGCGGCGGCGAAGAGCACCGCCGCGCCCGTTCCGACGAGCCCCATGAGCATCGTCACGCGCCGTCCGGTGACCAGGTCCGACGCCTTCCCGATCCCGAGCCGGCGGTGCCAGTCGTTGGTCCATGAGGTCGCGATGGAGTGCATGGACGAGTCCAGGCTGGACATGGACGCGGCGAAGATCCCGGCCAGCACGAGCCCCGCGAGGCCCGCGGGGAGCTCCAGCGCGACGAAGAGCGGGAAGACCTCGTCGTTCTTCATGCCGACGTCGAGCGCCTCGGGGCGCGCGCTGAAGTACCCGAAGAGCGCCGAGCCCAGCGCGAGCGCAGCGTGCCACAGCGAGAGCAGCCGCAG